>JAEYZS010000196.1 GCA_023427925.1 Pseudomonadota bacterium
CGACAGAGATGCAAAGAGGATGGTAAACTTCAAAGACATTCCTAACGAACAAATCGAATCTATAAAAGCACCGACTTTAATCATTATTGGAGACAAAGATGTAATTACACCCGAACACGCACTGGACCTTCACAGACAAATTAAAAATTCAGAATTAGCGATAATTCCGGGCGGACACGGAGAGTATATCGGAGAAATTACAACATTGACACCTGACTTTAAAGAAAGTGACCATGTAGTTCCAATGATTGAAAAGTTCCTTGAAAAGAAAAATGACAAAAAGGAGTAATAGCACAACCCAAAAAGAACAAATCGCCACCTATATCTGAAGCGCCTATTAATTGCAGCAATCAGTTCCACAACATGACTTGGGCTTTTCGCCGTAGACGGTGATACTAAATATCCCAGTATTGCCGGATTTAAATTTGTCAAGCTCGTCGCCCTCAAGATAGTTCTTAAGAATATCGTCCGGAATGTTGATAGGTTTTTCTTTCTGAATAATGACGTTCTCAAAACCAGTCGAGCGGATCAAATCGAGATATTCAGATTTTTGTATCGCTCCCGAAACGCAGCCCGCATACATTTCTGCGTCCTTGCGTAATGAGCCCGGTAATTCACCTACCAATACGATATCTGAAATGCTGAAATGTCCGCCGGGTTTCAATACGCGAAACATTTCCTTGAAAACCTGACTCTTGTTGGGAACTAAATTAAGAACACAATTGCTGACAATTATATTGGCGACATCCGAACTGACAGGCATGTTTTCAATATCGCCTTCCCTGAACTCAACATTTTTGAATCCAAGTTTTTCAGCGTTTGCAATTGCCTTGTCGATCATCGCCGGAGTAAAATCAATTCCGATTACTCTGCCGTCCTCGCCTACTTCATTCCGCGCGATGAAACAGTCGTTTCCTGCGCCGCTACCCAAATCGATCACCGTGTGACCTTTCTCAATTTTCGCAAATTGCGTTGGAAGCCCGCAACCTAATCCTAAATCCGCTTCCGAAATATACCCATCGAGTTCTGTATAATCATCACTCATAATGTTATACACTTCGGTAGAACAGCAAGTTGAACCGCAACAAGAAGATTGATTGTCATCCTTCTGCTGAAGCGCGATTTCGCCGTACTTCTGCTTTACGACATCTTTAATTTGGTCTGAATTCTCCATGGCTTATAATGTAAATTAACAACACTCTTTTTGATTCTTGACTAGTTTCGACTGAATATCAGACAAGTAGGATTGGAGTTTTTGCATTCCTTTCTCATCAATACAATAACAGATGGCATTTCCTTCAATCGTTCCTTTGATGAGCCCCGCGTTTTTTAGTTCCTTTAAATGTTGCGAAACAGTCGGTTGAGCCAACGGAAGCTCATTGACAATGTCGCCGCAAATGCAGCTCTGTACTAGCGCCAAATATTCTAGGATCGCGACCCTGGCAGGATGTGCGATTGCCTTCGCCATTGTGGCAAATTCATTTTGACTTTGAGTGAAACCCTCGCTTTTCGTGACCCCCATAACAATATTACTATATTGCGATATTACGATAAATATTTTATCCTGCATAACTAAAATTCGTTAAAATTAAAAAGTTGCGGCACAACAGCGTATGACCTACACGAAGCTGTTAGGGAAGATCAATGATGCGAAGCCGTTAAACGTTAGTAAGCGCGCACAGCAGGATGTGGTTTGTAAGTCAGGAAAAAAAATATATATTGCTCAAAAATTCCTACATGATCACATTAATCTTACTCATTCTTTTCGCGCTCATTTTTGGGACATTATGGGCACAGAAAAAATTCCAATTTATTGAGCGCAACGATGACGGCCATTTTGTAAAACTGCATTATAAACCCATTGTAGCGGGCGTTGTCGCTCTGTTGGTCATCTTTATCCAGCCGTATGAAATGCAGAAAATCGAGGCGGGTTATCAAGGCTTGCTGGTGAATCTGGTTGGGGATTCCCGCGGCGCATCCACCATTCAGGAAGTCTCGGGCTGGAAGATTTACAATACATGGACCGAGGAAATCCATCAAATTCCATTAGATCAGAGAACCATCAGATACGAGAAACAGACGGTAATCGCCAAAGGTGGTTTTCCTTGTGATATCGCGCCCAGTTTCAACCACTCCGTCAAGAGGTCGACAAGTTCGGACATGTTCACCAATCTTCGGACTTCATATCGGAATGGCGGACTCGAGGCTATCGAAAAGGGTTGGTTGGAAATAGCGATTCTTGGTGCTGTTAGCGACGTTGCCAATAAATGGGTTATCGATGACATATTCAATAACAGAGGTAGCTTTGAGGCCGCCATCGTGGTTGAGGCCAATAAAAGAGTTGGAAAATGGTTTACAATCTCCCAACTGAGAACCAATATACAGCCGCCACCAAGCATTGTCGCATCAATTGAAGCAAAAGCGAAAGCGGTTCAGGACGCAATCACTTCAGAGTCTCAAGCGAAGGCCGCAACTGCCGATGCACAACGTAAAATCGCGGTTGCCAAGGGAGATAGTGCAACCGTCGTAATCCAGGCGGCATCCGAAGCCGAGGCTTTACGACTCAAACAAAGAGAACTTACTGCGCTTTATGTTGAATATATTAAAGCGACTAAATGGAATGGAGAGCTTCCAACCACGACTTTAGGTAATTCAACCCCCATGATTAACATCGGGAGCAAGTAAGCAATCGGGGCGTAAATTATCAATCCATGACCGAAGAAATTCTGGGTATCATCATCGTACTGTCGATTTATTTCCTGACGTTGGTGTTTAACGCACAATCTTTAAAACTATTTCCAAATTCCCCACATCCCTAACCGAAAGCATCCATTTGTATTTTTTGATTACTTTTATCCCCTGTGAAACCGGGAACGTCTAAACGATCTAGATCAAAAGGATTGCCCACATTGTGCAAAACGCATGATGTGAAATCTTTATATGCATTCTGGGAAAAATCCAAAAACTTCTTTTCACGGGATTTTGATCGTCTGATGTACAAATCTCCACCAAACTCTTTCCCAAAAAAGAGGCCCATAGTTGAGAATTTTTTATGACAGACAAAGACAAGAAATACTTTTTTGATGTCTGTCGCTCTCGCCCGACCTTAAATGCGGTTGGAAATATGCATCATTTTATTTGGGAAATGGTGGGCCAAAAATTCAAATCACACATACAATTATAGCCTTAAGAAGCCGACCTATTTAAAACCAAATTTTAATGAATTCTCAAATCCAGTATTTTAATAATTTAAGGGCGTTAGCTTGTTTTTTAGTTGTTCTTACACACTCGGCCATGCCCGCTTTAGATCAATCGTTTGGGGTTTTTATGGTTTTGATTTCGGTATTGTCATCGCCCAGCTCAGAACTTTTTGTAACGATGTCCTCAAGCTTGTTGGCACCTACAAAACAATCCCAACTGGATTTTTATAAAAGAAGGTTCAGCAAACTATTGTGGCCATTTTTGTTTTGGTCGGTAATTATCCTGCTGATCCTGTTCTTCCAACAACGGATTGATTTTCAGAATTTGATTC
>JAEYZS010000230.1 GCA_023427925.1 Pseudomonadota bacterium
TATCAAGCGTATTCCAATTGAAACTTACCGCGCGCAAAGAAGGGGCGGCAAAGGATTAAAGGGAATCGAAACTCGCGATGAAGACTTTGTGACAAACATCTTTACAGCAAATACTCACACGTCTCTCCTGGTCTTTACAGACAAAGGGAAGGTTTACTGGTGCAAAGTTCATAGATTGCCAGCAGGTAACAGGCAATCAAAAGGAAAAGCGATTGCTAACGTTGTTCAATTGGCTCCAAACGAAAAAGTCCAAGCTATTTTGCCAGTCGAAGAATTTAGCGCAGATAAATTTGTTGTTTTGATTACTAAAAATGGAATTATCAAAAAAACATCTTTAGATAATTTTTCTAATCCACGGCCGTCAGGAATTATTGCGCTCACCACGGATCTTGATGATTCTTTGATCTGTGCACAAATGACTTCTGGAAAAGATGACATATTTGTTGCAACCAAAGACGGTATGTCGATTCGCTTTAGCGAAGAAGAAGCCCGTCCTATGGGTAGAACCGCAAGAGGTGTTAAAGCTGTTACGCTAGGAAAAGGTGATCACGTAATCGGCTGTGAAATCATTACTCCAGATTGCAAAAAACACGTGCTCATGGTGACAGGTAAGGGCTACGGAAAAAGAAGCGAGACCTCTGAATATCGCCGCCAAGGTCGTGGTGGCGTAGGAATTATCACGCAGAAGGTCTCTGACAAAGTCGGAGAGGTGATCTCGACAATTCTTGTAAGTGACACAGAAGACGTAATGTTAATGACGGACAAGGGGCAAGTGATTCGAATTAAATGTAACAACATTTCTCTCTTGGGTAGAAATACTCAAGGAGTAAGACTCATCAATGTCAACGAAGCAGAGACAGTTTCAAGTGTGGCTCGTGTCGTTGCGGAAGATGAGGAAGGCGAATCAAATGAATCTTCGTCTGAAACAGTTCAATAATCTTATTTGTATTTTATTTCTAATTGCTCTCTCTTCTTGCGAGGAGAGAGAAGTTGATTCTCAACTCAAACAAGCAAGAAAGCTCTCTCAGAGCAAACCTACGGAAGCGTTCGACGAATATGCAAAAATAATTCAGGTTCGCAAACAAGAGCCTATCGCAATAAAAGCTGCTATCGAAGCGTCTACTTTATGTTTGAAAAATAAAGAATGTGGAGAGAAGGAAGTCTTTTTCCTAAAGTTTATTACCAATAACTCCTTAGAAGAAAAGGAGCAGATTGAAGCTCAAAAAAGACTTGCGGAATACTACTATGACAAAGGCTTTTATCCGCAGGCGATACAGGAAATGAATAGATTGCTTTCAAAAGGAAACTTTAAAGAAGGCCGTCCGGAAATAAAAATTAAGTTAGCAAAGAGCAATTTCTATATTAAAAATTTCTACCAAGCAGAAGTGGAACTAAACGCATACATCAAAGAAGCAAATGCAGACAGCCAAAAATTCGAAGGTTATTTGTTAAGAGCCGACATTCAATCCGCAAATAAAAAGTATAACGAGGCGATGGCCACGTATAAAGATATTAAAGATAAGTTTCCTGACTTCTATTTTAAAAACCATGTATACTTGAACGAAGTATTGTTACTTGAAGAACAGAAGTTGTTAGACCAAGCCATCTCACTTCTTGAGGGCATCAAGGATGACGTTGCTAATGCCGAGCCAATCGAGGGTCGGATCGAACGCCTAAAAGAACGCCGCGCCCTAATGCCAGGAGCAGAGGGTAAGCTCCGAAGATAAAAACAGAGGAAAAATGGGTAAACGAGAATATTTGATCTTTTTAGCATTAGTATTTGAGCTTGTAGGTTTAGTGATCGGCCTTGTTTACGCGGGGTATTATGTTGATAAGCAATATGGGTTTACGGGAGTTGGAGTGACCACCGGAGCCGTCCTTGCTATAGTGATTTGGGTTTTTCACCTAGTTAAGGCATTTAAAACGAAGGAATAACCTATAAAAAATATGCTTAAGACTCTATTTATCCTCCAAGTATCACTTAGCCTTGTTTTTGCCTTTTTAATCTACTTTGTCGCCGGCAAAACAGAGTCATTTTCATTCTTGTGCGGAGCTCTTTTTGCGGTCTTGAACTCGATGTTCTTGGTGTTTGTAGTTGTGCGACTTTTTAGGAAAAAATCAGTTGCCCCAACCTTGCTCCTCATTATATTTAAATACACGATTTTTGGTCTTAGCCTTTACTTTTTAGTGACTTCAAAGTACCTATTGGTGTCTTGGTTTGTCGTAGGGTTAAGTATATTGCTTCCGTCAATCGGAGCACTGATCGTACTTTACTGGAAACAGCTTAATGCTGATCGCTCCGGAAATCAGGGCGATAAAAATTTTAAACCGTAAGGATTTTCATGACACACTTTAATTGGACGCAATTAATTCCTGGAGTTGGGCATCACTACGTGCACGTGGCAACGGCTGCTCTTGTTACGCTTCTATTGATCATCTTTAGCCTTCTTTCATACAGAGCGTACAAGAAAAATCCAAACTTTGATCCTGCAGATAAATTTTCGATTAAGGCTTTAGCAGAAGTTTTAACTGAGTTTATCAGCGGATTGGTAGATACAGTTGTAGGCCCTCACGGGAAAAAGTTTGTTCCGATGTTTGGCGCGATCTTTTTATATATTCTTTGCAACAACCTTATGGGATTAATGCCAGGAATGACTCCGGCAACTGATAACTTCAACACTACACTTGCTGTAGGGGTATTTACATTTATTGGTTACACACTTTTAGGTATCAAAGAACACGGAGCTGCTTACATCAAGCAATTTACTGGCCACTTACCACTAAACCTTTCTCCGATTCTATTGCTTTTACCTTTGATGTTTGTAATCGAATTGATCTCACACGCAGTACGTCCTATGAGCTTAGGATTGCGCTTAAGAGGTAACATGGTTGGTGACCATACCGTATTGGGAATTTTCACTGACCTCGTTCCAATCGGAGTTCCAGTAGCATTTTATATGCTAGGTATCTTCGTTTGTTTTATTCAGGCATTTGTTTTTACGCTGCTTTCTATGGTGTACGTATCCATGGCAACAGCACACGACGAACATTAATCTTTTCTAAAAGGAGAAAAACATGAAAAGAATTTTTACATTCATCGCTCTTTCAGTATTGGCTGTTCCAGCTTTCGCTCAAGAAGCAGCTGCAACTGCAACTTCTAACGCAGGTCTTTTAGGTCTTGCTTCAGCTCTTACAATTAGCATTGCTGCTTTCGGTGGAGCTCTTGGTCAAGGTAAAGCTGCACAAGCTGCTCTTGATGGTATTGCTAGAAATCCAGCAGCTCAAGGTAAGTTGTTCGTTCCAATGATCATTGGTCTTGCTCTTATCGAATCACTAGTTATTTACGCATTCGTTATTGCGTTCATGCTTTTAGGTAAATTCTAATCGTCAGAGATAGATTTCCTTAACAGAGACCCAAGATGCTCAGTACATCTTGGGTTTTTTATTTTAGACACGAATCTGTTATAGACAAGAATGGCCTTCGGAATTTTCGCATAGATGATATTCTAGAGACTTAAATCCCTCATCCTTTAATTGCAATTTTACTTTGTCGGAATTTACTGAAACGACAGTTATCGGGTATACATCATAATAATCAATATTCTCCGACCTGGCATTTAATGTATAACCCGTATGTTTGGCGAGTAGATCCTTTAATTTGTGAATATAAACAGGATCGACACTGGATCGAAATACCACCTGGACAACGTCATACCTATTGTCATATGTCACTAATGAGAGGCTCTTTGTCCCCTCATGAACTGCCCCTCGCTTGATATAAATGGAGAAAGTATTCTTGAAAAACACCATCTCTTGTTTTTCAAGATCATAGGTTCCAGATGGAATATCTGTAATCACAACTTGCCCAAACATAGTTGCGTCTTCAAAATTGAATGAAGTTATATGGAACAAAAGAAGTAAGGCCAGATAAGACATAAAGCTCCATCACATATCTGTATTTATGACAGAGGTTTTCTTCTAAATCTAATGAAGAAAAATAGAAATTTTAAGACTTTAAATGTTTTCGCAAAAAGACACCTGTGTGGGAATTCTTGCTTTCCATCAAGATACGCGGATGACCAGTAGCAACGATTTCGCCGCCTCCATCTCCGCTTTCAGGTCCCAAGTCAATTATGTGATCGCTTGAGGCAATAACATCCAAATTGTGTTCGATGACTAAAACAGTATGTCCTTGATCCACCAATCTATGAAGTAGTTCAATAAGCTTCTTGGTATCTTCGAAGTGCAACCCTGTTGAAGGTTCGTCTAGAATATACAATATATGGCCGGCTCGTTTTTTTGAAAGTTCTTTTGAAAGCTTGATTCTTTGAGCCTCCCCACCAGAGAGTGTGATAGAACTTTGACCCAACGTTAAGTAATCTAGCCCCACGGTATTAAGAATTTCTAATTTTTGTTTTATATAAGGTTGTTTGTCAAAAAACTCTAGCGCCTCGGTCACATTCATTGCCAACACGTCAGCAATTGATTTTTCTTTAAACTTAATATTTAAGGTTTCCGAATTGTAACGTGCGCCTCCGCAGACATCACATTGGACGTACACATCTGCCATAAAATGCATTTCAACTTTGACTTGTCCTCCGCCCTGACAAGCTTCACATCTTCCACCCTTGACGTTGAAACTAAATCTACCGGGCTTATAACCTCTGAGCCGAGATTCTGGTAATTGAGCAAAAAGGTCTCGAATCAAAGAAAAAAGACCCGTATAGGTCGAAGGGTTTGAGCGCGGAGTTCTTCCGATAGGCTTTTGGTTGATTTCAATAACTCCAGAGAGTTTTTCAAATCCAGTAATACTTTTAAAAGGTGCAGGCCTATAATCACGAACATAGAATTTATTGGAAAGATATTTGTACAATGTATCAATGATAAGAGTACTTTTCCCGCTTCCTGAAACTCCCGAAATTGCAGTCATAGCATTCAATGGAATCTTGGTGCTGACATTCTTCAGATTGTTCCCTGAGGCTTTCTGGATTTCAATATACTCGCTAAAAGATTTTTCTTTTCTTAAAGAGTAGGCAACAGACTTTCTAGATAAATACTTACCAGTTAAACTCTTGGCAGATCGTTCTATTTCTTGAGGAGTGCCTTGGGCCATAATTTCTCCACCCAATTTCCCTGCACGAGGGCCTATATCCACTACAAAGTCTGCGGCCTTAATGGTGTCCTCATCGTGCTCAACAACTATAATAGTATTGCCTTTTTCTTTTAATTCAAAAAGTGCGCTTAGAAGCTCATGATGATCCCGCGCATGTAAACCAATACTTGGTTCATCGAGAACATACAATACTCCCACAAGCGGTGAACCCAATTGATTTGCCAGGCGAATCCTTTGCGCTTCTCCTCCAGAAAGAGATCGAGTCGATCGAGATAAACTTAAATGTGAGAGCCCCAAGCGGAGCAAAAAATCAACCTTATAGTTAATTTTAAAAATTAGCTTACTTAGAATTTTGGATTCTCTGTCCGTAAGCTTAAGATCACTCAGCCATTTTAAAATTTGATCAAAAGGAAGAGTGCTGATTTCAGTTATGTTTTTTTTATCAACAAGCACAAACAGAGCTTCTTTCCTTAAACGTGTCCCGTGACAATCAGGACAAATATCTCCTTCTTCAAAAATTTCATCGTCCTCAGCATCATCATCGCGGATATCTTCGTCATCTTCATCTTCGATGACTCCTAATCCATGGCAGGTCGGACAATATCCGCGCGGATCGTTAAAGCTAAAAAGTCTTGGCTCTATATCGGGAGGGGAATACTG
>JAEYZS010000285.1 GCA_023427925.1 Pseudomonadota bacterium
CACCGAGATCTACACCGTCTAATTCGTCTTCAGCGTCAGATGTTTATAAGAGAAATATTCAAATCAGAGCAAGACACTAAAAATTATAAAGTAATGATTTTACATAGACTCCGCCACCAAATCGAAAATGGACTGATGGTCTCCAAAAGATTACAAAAGATTTCTCTAGAAAACTTAAGAATCATAGACGAAATTATTCAAAAGGCAGAGATTCATAAACTAAAAAAAGGCGTTTGGAGTGTTGCATGGGAAGCAAAGACCGGTAAAACTCTTTACGAAATAGAAATTCCTTTAATTATCTCTAAGAGCACACCTACTCCCACAGATTTTAAAAACGCATTACAAAAAGATTTGGATTTAAAGCAAAGACTTTCAACCGAACGCATAGAAATTTTCAAATCTGCTCAGCAAAATCTTCGCGGCATGGAGAACATCACCATACAAGAAGCGCTTCCTACCCTCTACAAACTCCAAGAATTGCTCTCTCGACATTAAATATATACCCAAAGAAAGGTCTTGATTTCTCTTTTAAAACACAAATTCTACACATTAGTCCTGTATTAAAATTGTATATATGCCGATATCTTTTATGAGTGAAGAAGCGTTTATCGAGTGCCGCAAAAGCACAGACAATTAAAGTCAAAAAGGATGTAACATCTAGCGACTATTCGTGTTTTGACCTTATTGATGGAACTCATCCTTGGCAAAAAGCCCTTTCGGATCAAGTTGTACTTTATCCAGTACGAGAATTAAATCGCGGTAAAGTAACATATTTTAACTACAGACTTGCAAAGGAAATGGGGTTGATTCAATCAGACCATCCTCATAAGATGACAAAAGAGCTTGAAAAGAAAATCATCAAAACATTTTCACTTCAAATCATTAATGAATACGAACAAGAAAATAATATTAAGTACGACCCATCGGTAGTTAAAAAAAATATGTACATGGCAACACGTTATCTACAGTTGCAACATGATTCTCGGTCAGGAAAAACCTCCGGAGATGGAAGAAGCATTTGGAATGGTTACATTACTCAAAGTGGTAAGGTTTGGGACGTTTCTAGTCGTGGAACTGGAGTGACAAAGCTAGCTCCCGGTGCCGCGAAGTCTGACAAGCCTCTTCAAACAGGCAATGAAGAATTCGGCTATAGTTGCGGCCAAATGGAAATTGACGAGCTCTATGCGACTGCAATTTCTTCGGAAATTTTTCATCACAATAAGATATCAACGGAAAGAGTTCTAACAATCATTGATCTTGGTAAAGGATTAGCCATCGGAGTGCGTGCCGCTCCGAATTTGATACGTCCTGCTCACCTCTTTTTATTCCTAAAACAAAACGACCTTAAGAGTTTAAAAAAGGGCGTTGATTATATGATCGACCGCCAAGTAAAAAACAAAGAGTGGGAGATTATTCCTGGCAAAAATAAATACGATCAATTCATGGAATACATCGTCGATAGCTTCTCTAAGTTCTTCTCGCGGCTCGAAGTTGATTATATTTTTGCTTGGCTCGATTGGGATGGAGACAATATCCTGGCAAATGCTGGAATTATTGATTATGGATCCATCCGACAATTCGGTGTCCGTCATGATCAATACCGATACGACGACGTAGAAAGATTCTCGACAACTTTGAATGAGCAAAAGAGCAAGGCAAGACAGCTAGTTCAAACCTTTGCACAAATTTCTGACTTTATAAAGTTCGGCAAAAAAACGAACATTCATGATTTCAAAGACCATGCATACGTCAAAAAATTCGATAAACAGTTTACGTACTATTTTCAAAGACAACGTCTCTACAATATTGGTTTTCGAAAAGGAGATATCAATTACATTTTAGAAAATCATTTTGATGCCACCTTAAAGTTTGAACAAGTATTCAAATACTTTGAGACCGTGAAGACCCAGAGGAAACCTGAAAAGGTTGCTGACGGCATCAATAGACCAGCAATCTTTAACATGCGTGACCTCCTTCGCGAGCTCCCTACCCTGCTTCGAAAAAACGAACTGCTCCCAGTTGATCCAAAAATACTATTTGATTTAATGATCTCAGCCAATGCTTCTGCAAAGGACCTCCAGTTTAAAGAATCTTATTCTACTAAACTTTTGGAGCTCCAAAAGTATTACTTAGATCTCTTTGAGGCCACTCGGCGCAGACGCGGATTAGAGCGCATACTCTCTGAGGTAGAAAATCGCTCTAAAGTTATTAACCGTGCTGATAGAGCCACTGGTAACGCAATCATTACTGTGGTTGATAAGATCATAACAAATATCAAATCAGGCTTTCCTATTGAAAATGTTCAGGAACTCATCGAGGGTTATGTGGATTCACAACTTTTGGTTCCAGAAGAAGCGACATTCAAGTTGGATGACATCCTAAAGCGCAAGAAGATGACAACAAAAAAGCTTCTTACGAAGCTTTTTGTAATCACCAACGATATGAAAGACGAGATCTAAACTCTTACTGATTTCATCAGCATTTTTTTCTGAATTTTCCATTGCTTATAGGCATATTCAAACTCTAATCGTGCAATTTTCATATCTGCTTTGAGTTGTAAATATTTTTCATAAGACTGAGTCTTTAGCTCAGATTTTTTCCTTTGATATTCGCTGACGAGTTGTTTTGCCCTCTTTTGAGCGTCTTGCATTTTTAACTGCATTGCCTGAAACCTTTCAAGCGGCACACCTTCTAGAGCAAGGTTTTTAGACTGAAGATTAATTTTTGCCATTGTGACATCGTAATGGGAAACTTTTCTAAGTTTAGTCACAAGTCCCATCGCCCAGAGAGCTCGAATGGTCCATTTTGAAGGATCCCACTGATACCATTTTATCGCACAACGGTAGTCGGACTGAAATTCATGGTGGTAGTTGTGATATCCTTCTCCAAATGTCAAAACGGCAACTAAAAAACTATCACGAGCTGTGTGCTTAGTACTGTAGGGCTGAGTTCCAAACATGTGAGCAAATGAGTTCACCAAGAACGTTGAGTGGTGAGTCGCCACTGCTCTTAATATCCCACCAAAAATAAGGCCGCCCAAACCTAACCCTAAAAACTCACCCACCAGCCAAGGCAAACCGAAACCGACTGCCAATGAAATCGGAGCATAGTATTTGTGTTGAAACTGCAAAAGCTTACTCGCAGCAAGGTCTTTAGGAAAATCAGTGTTTGTATTTCTCTTGAGAAAAAGCCATCCAATGTGGGCATACCAAAAACCTTTTTTAATACTGTATGGATCTTGCTCTGTATCAACTTTATGATGATGAATCCTGTGGTCGGCTGCCCATTCAAGCACAGAACCCTGAAACGCACCTGCACCAAAAAACACATAAAGAAATTCCAAGACAGGATGAACATCATAACTTTTGTGAGAGAAGTATCTATGATAGCCACATGTGATGGACATATTTGAAATCGTATAAAAAACAACAAACAGAGTCACAAGCCACCAGCTAAATCCAACTTGATTGAGATAAAGCGGCACTAGAATCATTGCTGCTATGGGCGTTAAGGTTAAAAAAAGTGTGTTTCTCCAATTGATGTTTTTCATCTTGTCTCCAAGTGTTTCTTTCCTCTATATTATCACACGTAAAGACAGAGTTAATATATTTCGCTTAACACAAGGCGAAAGGCCTCAATAGGATTTTAGGAGCAAATAAATGATTATCGTGACAGGAGCAACAGGATTTATCGGAAGCGCCTTTGTATGGGAACTAAACCAGCAAGGTATTGATAATATTATCTGTGCCGACCTTCCCTCATCTGATCTTAAACTAAAAAATCTTGCAAAAAGAAAATATAAGGAATTTGTTAGCAAAGAAGATCTCCTTAAAAAACTAGACTCCACACTTTTAAAAAACGAAGTGACTTGGATTGTTCATATGGGGGCAAATTCCTCAACGACGGCAACAGATCGCGAAGCCGTAATGGAAACTAATTTTCATTACACACAAAAACTTTTTGATTGGTGTCGAGATAATGATAAGAATTTTATCTACGCATCCAGTGGTGCTACTTATGGTGATGGATCAAAAGGATATGATGACAACACATCGTCGTTTGAATTAAGTCCACTTAATCTCTACGGTGAATCTAAGGTTTTATTTGATCGCTATTTTGAAACTCAAATGAAAGAAGGAAATAAACTTCCAAAGTCATGTTATGGTCTAAAGTTTTTTAATGTTTATGGACCTCAAGAATATCACAAAGAAGATATGTCGAGTGTTGTCTTTAAAGCCCACGAACAAATTTTAGATAAAGGTGTTCTAAAGTTATTTAAGTCACATCACCCAGAATACGAAGATGGTCATCAAAAACGAGATTTTGTTTACGTAAAAGACATTACACGCTGGATGGCTGAGCTTATGAATAAACCTGGCAATCATGGAATATTCAATATGGGTTACGGCAAAGCCCGCACTTGGTTGGACCTTGCATCCGAGGTATTTAAAAATATGGATAGGCCGATGAAGATTGATTGGATTGAGATTCCGCAAAATTTACGAGAAAAGTATCAGTACTTTACTGAAGCAAAAATGGATAAACTTATGTCATTGGGTTTAAGTAAACCTCAGTGGCCATTAGAAAAAGGCATTCAAGATTACGTCGCTGGACACTTAAATAACGAGGATCCTTATCTGTGAAGACGGAAATTCCATTTCATTTAAAAAAATATGTAGTTGAACAAGAGCCCGCTAAGTACACTTCAGTAGATCAGGCTGTTTGGCGATTTGTTCTTAGACAACTTAAGAATTATTTATCAAAGCACGCGCATGAATCTTACTTAGACGGTTTAAATAAAACCGGAATTACCATCGAAGAAATTCCGAGTATCGAAAGCATCAGCCAAAAAATGAGCGACTTTGGTTGGAAGGCTGCACCGGTGAGTGGGTTCATTCCGCCTGCAAGTTTTTTAGAATTGCAAGCACTAAAGATTCTTCCAATTGCGTCGGATATGCGTACAATCAATCATCTAACCTATACACCGGCGCCAGACATCGTTCACGAGGCCGCTGGACATGCACCGATGGTCGCAAATGCTGAGTTCCGAAATTACCTTGAAGAATATGCATTGGTTGCAAAGAAAGCCATCATCAACAAAAAAGATCTCGAGCTTTACGAAGCCATCAGAGATCTTTCAGATATCAAAGAGCATCCCAACGCTACTAAAGAAGAAAAAGACTCTGCACAAAAGAGGCTCGATCAAATTTCTGCAAATATGGGGGAGCCTTCAGAGGCGTCACTCCTTGCCCGCATGGCGTGGTGGACTACGGAATATGGTTTAATCGGAACTGAAAATCCAAAGATTTATGGAGCGGGCTTACTGTCCTCAGCAGGAGAGGGAAAATCAGCTCTTAGTGATACGACAAAAAAAATTCCGTTTACCTTAGATTGCCTCAAGTTCTCATACGACATTACCGAGCCTCAACCTCAGCTCTTTGTGACAGATAGCTTCGCTACACTATCGAGAGTATTAAAAGAATTTTCCGAGACTATGTCTTATAAGCGCGGAGGACTTTATGGACTTGAAGTCGCGCAAAAAGCAGAGACCGCAAACACTGTTGAGTTTGAAAATGGCGTCCAAGTGTCGGGTTTACTCTCAAAAATCCACACAAAAAACAACAAGGCTGCTTATCTTCAATTTACAGGTCCTTGTCAAATTTCATATCAGGAGAAAGAACTCGAGGGCCAAGGTACTGCCAGACACAAAGAAGGCTTTGGCTGCCCGGTTGGTAAAATCAAAACTTCTACTGAAAGCAACATTGTTTGGGACTCTGGCGTTGAACTGAAGGGCACTCTTGTCAGTGAAATAAAAAAAGACTCTAAAACTCTTGTAAAAACCTTTAAGGACTGCAAAGTCATGTTAGATGGAAAAGTTCTATTCGATCCATCATGGGGTGAATACGATCTTGTGCTTGGGATAACTGTTACATCGGTATTTGGTGGAGCCGCCGATAAAGAAGCTTATGGTGAGTTCGACGATTTTGTTGCGAAAAAAGTTCCAGAGAAAAAATATACTGAGCAACAACAGCATCTTTTTGGTCTTTATCAAAAAGTAAGGGACTTGCGAAAAAACATTAAAGGCAATAACCAAATTGAAAAAGAGCTGATTCAAATTTTAGAAGAACTCAAGAAACATCCGCAGGACTGGTTACTTAAACTTGAAATTCTGGAATTAACATATCAAATGCTGTCACGCCCTTCTTGGGCATCTGATATTGAAAGCGAACTTGCACTCCTTGCTCAAGGCAAGGAAGAGATTTCTTATTTTATTGCGGAAGGCTTGAAGCTTGCGTCGCGATTAGAGATTTAGACTCTTGCCGTGATAAAGAGATCGTCACCGATTTTTTGACTCTTGATATTACTGAGATGTAACTTTTCTTTGAGCTTTGAAACTGCAAAGCTTTCGCTCCATGAGCGACCATTTTTAGTTCCAATAATGACCGGGGCTTGAAATAAATAAAGTCTTTGAAAAGCTCTTTGTGATAGAAATTCACTGTATGTTTGGGCTCCACCTTCGACATAAAGTGAGTAGATCTTTTCCTCATAAAGTTTTTTAGTGAGATCATGCAGATCCAAGCTCCCCGACAAGAGAGGCTTGACTAGAATTATTTTGTAATCCGTGCTGACGACGGCATTTTCTTTGATTGCAAAGATGATATCTTTTTTATCATGAAACTCATTAATTCTATATCTAGAAATGTTTTTTAAGAGCTTTCCTTCGGGATCAAGGATTACAACTTTGTTCTTTTTTCCCTGAAAGTTAGGGTGGCGAATGTTGAGCATTGGATCGTCAACAACTAGAGTATTTCGTCCAACCGCAATTGCATCGTAACCTGCTCTTAGATAGTGGGAAAACTTTCTAGATTTTTCACCTGTGATCCATTGGCTTTCTCCACTTTTTAGAGCAATTTGTCCGTCAAGGCTCGAGGCCATCTTTAGAGCAACGAACGCCCTTTTTTCCCTTTGGTTCCACAAAAAGATTTCCGCCAAGTCTTCACAGGCGTCGGACATACTTGTGAGTTCTCTGACTTCTTTACCCGCAGCCTTAAGTATATCTGCGCCATTTGAAGCTATAGGATTGGGGTCCTTTACTCCAAAAGTGACTGAGGCAATGGGAAGTTTAGCTAGCGCGTGAGCACATGATGGAGTTTTGCCTTCGTGAGCGCATGGCTCTAAGGTAACAATGACATGAGCCCCTTTAAGTTGATCTTCCGATAAATTTTTAAGTGCGTTGATTTCGGCGTGGGAGTCACCGTATTTTTCGTGTGCTCCCACGGAGATAAGTTCATAATTAGAATTAAGGACCGCACAACCTACCAGAGGATTTGGACTTACGAATCCAAACCCCTTACTCCCCTCTTCAATGGCTTTGAGCATTGCCTGCTCGAGAGTAAGCTCCGGTGAGATTATAGAACACCTCTTACTTGTTGGTCTTTTTCAATAGCATCAAATAGCGCTTGGAAATTACCATCCCCAAACCCGTCATGACCTTTACGATCGATCACTTCAAAGAAAATTGGTCCACACAAATTCTTGGTAAAGATTTGCAGTAAGTATCCTTTTTCGTCCCCATCCACTAGAATGCTAAGGTCTTTTAATTGATTTACATCTTCTTTGACGTACCCGAGGCCGCGACTATCCAGCATGCCGTAATAAGTGTCGGGGGCGTCTAAGAAATCCACGCCATTATTTTGTACACTACT
>JAEYZS010000298.1 GCA_023427925.1 Pseudomonadota bacterium
ACCCGAATGAGTCCAAAATACTGGCGTAAGTGTCAATATCCTAAACAAGAAAAACAAATACGTTCCATTTAGTGTTAAAAACACAAACACTAAAATCTTATAGAGAGGATAGCTCACCGGACTTGTCGAAAATGCCCAAATCATAATTCCCGCCGCTACCAGTAGATTGATAAAAGAATTCACCGCAAAATCTCTTGTGGTTAAAAAAAACAAAGAAGATACCGGTCTAAGCAAATAGTAATCCAGCTCTCCTTTGTTTACTAATTGCGGAATCATCCAGGTGCCATTGGAAATAAAAGTCATTTGAATTGCATCCACCATCAGAAATCCTGAGATAAATATCATTACCTGAGACTCCGTCCATCCCGCAATTCCACCCGTGTGCTGAAATAGCACTTGGTAGAACCACACATTAACAAGATAGAAGATACAATCCATTGCAATTCGAAAGAAGAAATCGAACCGGAATTGCATAGATTGCATTAGCGAGAATTTAACAAAGTGTTTATAAAGTCTTAAATACTTCATATGCCAATTCCAGAATACTGCCTTAAACCCTTTCTATATGTCGCAAGCATTATAAGCCCCAATGGAATTACCCAAAGCAACGTTATCATAATACCTTCCGCGGATTGAATCGGAGTATACTCTCCCATAAATGTCTTAATCGGATTTGAGAAAAGATATGGAAAAGGTGTCAGAGACAATATCTCAAGTGACCACTCCGGGAATAAACTTAAAGGAACAAACGCTCCACCAAAGAACATTGCGATAAATCTCAGAAGCACGCCAAGACTCCACACAGTTTCAGCCCAGAAAGCCACCATCTCTAATGTCATCAGCATCATTCCATATAAAAGCATAGATGCAAATGCCGCTACAATTCCCAGAGTAAAGTTCGTAACGTCCCAGTTCACTTGAACTCCAAGAAGATACGCTACAAAAAATAATCCCAAGAACATTTGGAAAACGGCTAAGCAGGTATAAACGGTCTTTTGCATCAGCTTGAATTGAATATAAGAAAGCGGATAGATGAGGTACTTATTGATTCCGCCCTCTCGAATTTCAGTAGCAAGAGAGAAATCTTCAACAGATCTTACCATCCTCCCAACAAAAGGAACAAAAAGATAATAAAGAAGCATCTGATGAAACGTGTATCCGCCAATGGTTTTTTCCATGTCGCCGTCATAGAGACTGCTCCATAGGAAATAAGCAATAACGACTTCCGCAAGAACGCTCACGGCAAATTGGAGCCAAAAATCTACTCGATAGGAGAGAAATCGCTTTGCTTCTAGTTTTCCAGCTTCAAGAACCCAGCTCATTTTAATTACCTTTTAATGAGAGATTCGATAATCGTCTCGATACTTTCTTCTTCAATCTTTACGTCGACAACTTCAAACTTCTTAAAAATCTCCGTAAGTGCCGATCCTACCGCAGCTTTTTTTACTTTAAATTTTGCCTGAGGACCTTCACGCTGAATCAGTTCTGAATTTGTAAGCTTAAAGTCTTCTTCTGAAAAATTTTTGATGCTATCAGGATTGATTTGTACATTCAGCACTTTAAACTCACTGTAATTGTCGAGCACAGTCTTAAGCGGACCATCGTAGACAAAGCTACCGTCCTTTATAATCACAATTCGATCACAGAGCTTTTTGATGTCTTCCATGTAATGAGAAGTAAGAATCATTGCAGGCTTGTGTTTCTTTCTGTACTCGAGCAAAAAATCTCGCACTGCCTTTTGCGCAGTGATATCAAGGCCGATGGTAGGCTCATCCAAAAATACGACCTTCGGTTGATGAAGAAGTGCTGCAATTAACTCCATCTTCATTCTCTCGCCCAAAGAAAGTCTTCTTATTTGAATATTTAATACATGTCGAACATCAAGCGCATCTACAAGCTCGTTAAGGCTTTGTTTGTACTGCTCTTCTGGAATTTGATAAATTTCTTTAAGGAGTACGAAACAATCTTCTGCCGGTAAATCCCACCAAAGCTGTGCCTTTTGACCCATGATAAGAGAAATTTGTTTTCTAAATTCGTTATTTCTTTCCCACGGCTTGTAACCTAAAACACTCACCTCACCACCTGATGGATGTACAATTCCTGAAAGAATTTTAACCAACGTGGTCTTACCAGCTCCATTGGCTCCGACAAGACCCACAAGCTCGCCGGGACCAATTGTGAGCGTTGCGCTTTTAAGCGCCTCCTTCTCTACCCACTCTCTCCAAAACAGAGATTTCATAGAGTTGAGAAGGCCGGCTTGCTTTTTGTGAACCTTGAATGTCTTTGATAGATTTTTCGTCTGGATCATAAGTATATTAAATTATCATCATTAATTGATATGTGTAAACTAACCTCTTGCTCGCCGTGAAAAAAACACCCACAATGAAAGTGTATGGAGGTCCGCTTGAAAATCATCCTGACGCTTTTATTAATTTCTGGTCTTTCCAATTTAGCAAACGCCGCAGTTGATGGCCGATGGCACGGTTGGGCTTACTGGAAGTATCAGGGCGAAGGCACCAAGTGCGCTGCTCAAATGATTTTCAACGAAGACACCAAAAGTTTTTCCATGCTTTACGGCAATTTGGATTGCGATCTTGTCGTCATGGATGTCCCAGAAAGAAAATTTCAGAAGCTTAAAGGCAAGCTTTTAGATTCTGGCATCGTAGTGGGAAGCTATACAGATAACTCCTTTGAATGGTTTGAGCGATATAATGAAAGAACAACGATCCACGTTTCTATTAAAGTCAACGGGACCAATATGGATTATGTTGAAAAGTGGATACAAGATGAATCTACGCTGTTATATGAAATCACAGGCCGACTCTTTAGGAGGGCCGAGAAATAAAATCAGAAAAACCTTTCAGGAATTTTAAAATAAATTCTTTTGTCTTTTCCGAAGCAAACTCCCCATCATCATTTAGTGTTTCGCTATATTTAAGATAAACTTCAGGCTGTGCTAACACTTGGATATTTAGGCAATTCAAAATAAATCTTAAATGTTGCTGAGCTGACATCGTTCCTGGATTTCCTGGACTCATACCTAAGACAGCAGCTCTTTTTTTGTTCCACGGATTTTTCTCTCGGGGTCTCGAAGCCCAATCAATTGCATTCTTAAGAACACCGGGTATTGAGCGATTATATTCAGGCGTAATAAATAAAATACCGTCGCTTTCTGAGATTAACTTTTTGAGTTGCACGACTTCTTTTGGTGGATTTTCCTCAAGATCCTGAGAGTAAAACGGCAAGGAGGCTATATCAAAATCTGTAAACACTAAGTTTTCCGGGGCGATCTTTTTGATCGAAATAAATAATTTTTTATTTATAGACCCTTTAGCGATTCCACCAACTAAAGTTAAGACTTTTATTTTACTCATGACTCTTCCTTTGCTTAAATATCCCACAAATTGTGTTTGGTTTTCATTTGGTTATCAATCCCTGAGTACAACTTTGATTGAAACTACAAGACTCGGCAAGACTGATCTATAGAACAGTGTGTTTCAAAAAAAGGAGCTGTGCAAATCTTTGAAAGTTTGTCATGATAATTGTCTAGCTTATCTCAAAAACGAAAAAGGAGTTATATATGATTAAAGCGAGTTTGATGGCATTAGCACTTATGTTCACAGTAAGCGTAAATGCAGAGACTTATAAAGTAGACACAACAAATAGCACTTTACACTGGAAAGGTTCTAAGCTTGGCGGAAGCTCTCATGAAGGTAATGTAGCAATTAAAGAAGGAACACTCACTATAGACAACAAAGGCAATCCCGTGAGTGCAAATGTTGTTATCGACATGACAAAAATCACCAATCTTGATTTAGCATCAAAACCAGATATGCAAGCCAAGCTTGTTGGACACCTTACTAGTGACGATTTCTTTAACGTAGAGAAATATCCGACAGCGACTTTCGTTTCTAAAAGAGTAACAAAACAAGGCGATACTTATCTAGTTAAAGGTGATCTCACTATTCGCGACAAAACTCAAGAAATTGAATTTCCAGCTAAAATCAAAACTTCTAAGAATGATGCAACTGCAGAAGCAAAACTTACCATCGACAGAGCAAAGCATGACGTAAAATATGCATCGACAAACTTCTTTAAAAAATTAGCTGATGACAAAATCATCAAAAACGAAATTGAGTTCGATTTAAAAATCGTAGCTAAAAAGTAAAAATTTAATCGGTATTAATTAAAAGAGAGGATGTCGGCGCATCCTCTTTTTTTAAGGCACTAACTTGCTTTAGCAGGCACAATCTTTTTG
>JAEYZS010000042.1 GCA_023427925.1 Pseudomonadota bacterium
GGAGCAATGATTCGCACTTGGGCAGATCAGAAAACTGGCGAATTGATTCAAATGGAGGCTCATCTTGAAGATGCCAATACTCAGAAATCAAGAATCCTTTCTTTTCAAAGTCGCAACCTAAATTTTAAATCTCTTATTAAGAGCCTAGACACAATGAAATATGTCAGAGAAGTTGTATCTCAAAGTCTCTTTGACAAGACCATTAGGGATGTATCCTCTAAAGATCAATGGAGCGGAAATGATCTCCAAAGAGTGATTACCGTTGTTGGGAAAAGAGGAATTCACACGATTGTTGTCTCTCACTTTACGAAGCAAGTTGTAACAACTGCGTTTAAGGGTTTTCCGAAGGCAGATCTGGATGCTTTGGTCTATCCTATCTATGAAGAAACCGAAAAAGAACATAAACTCCAAGAACGAATTCCAGTTAAACTTAAGAATATTTCTAATCTTAGAAAGCTTGCTCAAAATGATCCTTACTTGTCTCTTAAAGAACGTAGATATTTATATAGTAAATATGATTTGTTTTTAGGAAACACAGAGCAGGGGCAACTCAAAGGATATTGGTCGTTTGAGTGGCTACTGAGTAAAGCTGCTGCCTTAATCAAGGAATTGCCATGGGTTGAGAATACCTTAGAGTCTGGCGGTGGAATGTACCTTGAAGGAAAGTATGCCACAGTGAGCTTGCATCCGGGTGTTGCTCAAATGACGGGAGTGAAGTTCCCGCTTAACTATTCAGGCCAAATGAATTTCTTAACAGCGGATGTCGTTGTTGATGGCAAAATGGATTGGGAAATAATTCCGGGTTCCACATATCGCGGGCAACTTTTAACAGATGCTAATAGCGCTCTGGTTCGCCCAGCAGTTCGTCTTAAGGATCATAATGTTGTAGAATACATCAACGGTGGCTTTGACGAAATTCAAGTTTATTACGCTATTGATAAACTGATGGAGTCTTTGCACAACATGGGATTCAGTGACCCGGAACTATCGACTCGTCCATTCCATGCAATCCTATATGACCCAGACATTGCGATGAAAGATAATGCGTATTATTGGAACGACACAATCAACTTTACAACTTATTCACCGGATGCTTTGAACTATGCAAGAGACAATTCTACGATTTGGCACGAACTTGGTCATGGAATAATGGATCGACTCATGGGTAACTTGATCACACTTGCAGATAGTGGGGGGTTGGCCGAAGGGATGGCAGATTTTATTGCTATGCTCGTAGTTGAAGATGTCACTCAAAATCAAGAATTCGATGGCAAAAAAGATTTTAGGATTGTTAATCAAATCGGATTCCATCTTACGAATGAATCTCATGATGATGGAGAAGCCTATGGCGGCGCTATGAACGATATTCTAAATGCGGCAATTAGCTTCTATGGTCCAAAAATCGGTGTATGGAAAGTTGCTGACCTGACAATGGATGCAATGAGACTTGCGAGAAACCATCCGGCTTTAACAGCGAATGATTGGTTTGAGCGAATGCTCTTTGCGGATCAACTAGGTACTCCTGGCGTCAGAAATCCTGGGGAGCTAAATCAATTGATTATCCGTCCGCTCTTAGCACGAAATTTCAATATGGATAATAGTACGACCGCAGATTTTAAAATCAACGTCGATGGAAAGGGTGCTTTGTCAGATTCGAGTTTAGGCTCGAGATACAATCCATACATCGTCAAATCAAGTGCCGCGCACCTCTTGCAATTAAATTTGAAAAGCTCTTCTTCGTTTAAGTTCAATTATCCAGTAAAGATCGAATTGAGCTATAACGGTGGGCCTCTTCAAGGTGCAGTAAATTGGATCGGTGAAAGCGAAGGCGCTAAGGAACTTATTCTCAACGAAGAATCAGATCTTGCAGAAGTTAAGGTGGGAGCGACGGGAAGTTGCGATAGAGTGAACCAAGAAGACGGAAGCTGTTCAGATTTTATTTATATGAAAGTCTTCAATGCAGGAGACAGTCTGCCAGTGGCAAAGAAACGATTCTATATGAGAGTCTATCCAGCCAAGTAAGAATTTTTAAGAAAAGTAATAATGAAAAGGGCAGCTCAGGCTGCCTTTTTTATGATGCAAGCGTTGGCTTTGGAGCAGACTTTTCGACTTTACGTTTTGGATCACTGATTTGTGCTTCTTTTTCCGAGATAATCTCATTTAAAATTTTTAAGGATTGCGGGTCCTTTAAAAAGTACTTTAAAGACTCGAGCTTCTTGATATCAAAAGAGTTCTGGGCTCTAAGGGTTTTATAGAGGTAATTGTAGTTTTGAATGAGATCGTGAAATTCATCGTCTTGTCTCACGTGCAAAGTTCTTTGATACATATGCCCTCGAGTCACCATATCCATATGCTTTCTAAGTGCGAGAATAGGACCAACCATTCTAAATGTTAATCGAACTCCAAAATAAACGTGAAACACAACCAGAGTCATAAGCGAAAAAATAAAAAATCCTGTGATCCAAGTCTTTTCTTGATCTAGGTGCTGAACGATGTCGGGGCTCAATGCATAGGCAAGATTTAAAAATATATCGTAGTTTTGATTGAGAAAGTAATAAGTAGGGCCGCCCACAATCAGTGCAGATAAGAGTGCTGAGGTAACCAGATATCCCGTGTACTTTAACTGAAAGTCTTTATTGATGAGATAGTTGAACCTTTGAGGAGGCCTAAACATTCTCTGGTTATTGTTGTTAGATGCCATATCTTTTTAATTATAGAGGGTTGTATTCTAAATAGAGTTTTTCTAGAATAAATGAAGAGATTAATAATCCAAAGTCCGAGGAAAAAATGATCAATGTTAGACATATGTTAGGTTTGATATCTATTGGAGCAGGACTTGTGTCTTGTACGACTGCTCAAAACAATAACTCGCAGGAAATCAGTCTAAAATCTGATAGAAAAATTCTAGATCAATATCGCGCAGAAACTCCCGAGGATGTAAGGGCAGAAAATGACTTTTTAGCGCTGGTCTTAAAGGACATGGCAGAAGTAAAGCTGCAACCGGCAAAAGTACGCGAGCGTTACTTTAAAGAAGTGCGAAAGACTCGGGATGCGTTTAACAAGCAACACCGCAAAATGCGTGATAACTTCAATAAAGAACAAAAGAAAAACAGAGAAGCTTTTTTAAAAGAATTAAAAAAAGAAAGAGAATCTTTTGTCGCAAAGAAGCCGAAATCAAATGAGTCCTCGGAGTTCTTCAGCGAACAAAGTTCTAAAAGAAATGTGTTTTTCCAAGAGCAAGCCGATAAGAGAAAAGAATTCCAATCTGAAATGGATAGTTCAAGAAAAGAGTTCAATGACGATATGAGCCTCAAGCAAAAACAATTTGACGATGCTTATCGTGAATATGTTAAGAATTTTCAAGAAGTGGAAAAGCAAAAAAAATTAGAAAAAGCCCAAAAAACAAATGAACGATTTGTTGCTCCAAGAAATTCTGAGTCTGCACTACCACCTGCGTCCTATCCGGGGCAACAGCAAGATCTCGAAGAGTTTGATAGGCTGAAGGACAAACCGAGAGAAAATCTCGGGTTCTAATCTTTTGTGAGAACTCCGCGCTTTTTACTTTTCATTCGCTTTTTCTTTGGCTTGAAATCAGGATCAATAAAGATCTTTTTATACTGAGTCTCAGTCAAAATTTGGAAATCACCACGCTTTAGATTTCCAAGCTCCAAAGAACCAATGGAAATTCTCTGAAGTTTTAAGACATCGTGACCAATTTTTTCGAACATATGTCTAATCTGACGGTTAAGACCTTGAGTGATGATCACCTTATACCAAGTGTGTTTAGTGTCCTTTTTATTCATCTTTTCGATGGATCGGAAACGAACCTTACCGCCGATGATGCTGACACCTTTCTTAAGCTTTTCGATTTTCTCAGGCTTTGGTGTTCCTTCGACTTTTACGATGTAGGTCTTAGGAATCTCAGATTGAGGGTGAGTAATCTTATTTGCAAAATCACCATCATTTGTAAAAAGCAAAAGACCTTCTGTATTCCAGTCCAAACGACCTACAGGGTAGAGGCGAACTGGGAATTGCTCAAGGTAGTCCGCCACAGTTTTGCGTTCAAGCGGATCTTCCATTGTCGTAAGAGTAGATTTAGGCTTGTGGAACATAAGATAAATGAGCTGCTGAGCAGGCCTAATTATTTTGCCTTGAACTTTTACGGCATCCTTATTGGGATCAACTTTGGTACCTAAGTCCTTAACTGTTCGACCGTTGATTTGAACATGGCCATCTGAGATTAGCTGATCGGCGCCTCTTCGGGAGCTGACCCCAGACTGAGAGATGTATTTGTTGAGTCTGACGAGATTCTTTGATTCCACGTTCTATCCTTCGCATCTAAATAAGATTGAATCTCATTTAGCAGAACTGCGAGCATTTTGTCATCGACAAAGATGTTTTCGAGGGCATTTTGGCCACGAATATACGCTTTTTTACCTAGTTCATGGCTACCATTCATGCCCTTTTTGAGGAACCCTATAGTTTGTTCAAGAACTTCGACGAGTTCAATGTAGAGCGGTTCTGTCGAGCGATCAATAAAGAAGCGTTCAATTTTCTTTAAGGCATAGAGAATATTAGAATCCTGATGGAAACCATGGAGCTCAATTTTTTGGAAACTTTGAAGAGTGTAGCCACGAACATATACTCCGTGAATCGTGTCGTCTTGAATTTTAAAGTTCGCAGTCACAAAATTTGAAATTTGAATTTGATGTCTGTGATCTTTGATAAGTTCTAGATTTTTGCTGTACTCAAGCTTGCGATCTTGTACTAGCGGGATGATCTCTCCATTTTGAATAAAGGCATAGTCATCAAAAGTTTGAACCTTGATATTTCCGTTAGAAAGCACTGTCACGGAATGGGCAATATTGTTTTTGTCATGAAATATCTGTGATGTTGTCTTGGGTTGCGACTTGTAGAGAAATTGCTTGATAACTTCCAATTGGTCCCGTGGATTTTTAATCTTAATGATTTGAAAATCTTCAGGCTTTCTTAAGTTCGCCCATGCTTTGGCGTTGATATCAGTTCCTAGAAATTTAAAAAGTGCATTAGTTGTAAACTGAGAAAGCTCGATGGCGTTGTTTTGCCAATGTTCAAAGGAGAGTGCTTTTATGTAAAACTTGGTAATTGTTTCGGGTAAAAATGGTTCACTTAAATCCGTATAGAGTCGCAAGTAATTATAGAGTGCTAGAAGCGCAGGGTTGGATTGAGGTCTTTGCTCGTATATGAATTTTCCAAAATCACTGTTTAGACGCATATTTATCTCCACCTTTAATAGTAGAAAGGGACAAAAGTCTAAGTCTAGTCTTTTTTGTACACCTAGCCTAATAAACACCTTCACGCTATCCTAAGTACCAGCTTTCCTTTCCGGGTCATGGAACGAAAAATATTGTGCGTGACCCGGAAAGGGAAGCTAGTACCTGAGGGAGGGAGATATGGAAAGACGGTTAAATCCTTTGTTTCAAGAATCATTACATAAATCGACTCAAAAAGTTCAGATTCAGGAGCAGTTTGATCCGACTCCGCAAAGCCTCCAGACAAGTCCATCTCAAGGCGCAATCAATGCCAATATGATGGAATTTTTGAATGAATCTAAGATCAAAATAAACCGAATGACTCAAAAGATTGCAAACCTAGAGGATCGGATCGATGGTATCACTCAAGAGGTTCGAGCTTCGAATGCAAAACTTTCAGGTCGCTTTAATGAGCGCGCCCTTGCTGAGAGCAAAATAGAAGCTCTTATCGAAAGGCAGAATGCCATGGTAAACTCTTTTGAAAAGAGAATGACCCAAATGGCACGAGTCATTGAAGACTCTCAGCTCCAACTCCTAAAAACTCAAAGCGCATTAGAAGACGCTCGAAGGGAAATAGCTAAACTTAAAAAGCTATAAAATCATAATTAGAACTCTTAAAACAGTTTTAACAATTTTCATGTGTAAACTCTTTTACGACGGCTGACGTTTTTTGCTCGGAGAAAATGTGTCTCATAGTGAGACACTCTATCTATTTGAAACTTCACAAAACTCTCATTAAACCTTTGGCATAAGGGGTGCACTTCTTATTGTTGAGTTAAATAAACAAAGGAGTTTATATGATTAATTTTAAAACGGTATCTACAGCATTAGTATTAGTGTTGTCTGTTTCAAGTAACGTTTATGCAGAAAATAATTCGAAAATTAAGCCAGCTGACAATGGCGATAGTTACATTATCGAGCTCAGCGAAGAAGAGTATAAGGCTCTTGAGTCAAAATATAAAACGGCGGAAAAGGTGGTAGACTCTATAATCCATACTAATTTTGGTGTATTAGCAGCTACAGCTGGAATCGTTGCTGATGATGTAGTAGTCAGCCAACTTGAAAGGAATATGGCAAGACGGGCGGTTATAGTGAAGGATACGGTCGCAAAAGTTGGTCCCGAAGCTGGTAAACGCTTTGCAGAGCTTGGTAAATTAATGGATGGAGCGACTAAAAATGCAATTAGAGTGGTTAAAGTGGGATCAAGAGTGTTTATCGTGGGTGGAGTTGCGGTTACAGGATGGGAAATTGGTCAATTGATAAATATAGTAGACGAAAAATTCTTAGGAAGTGCCATCAATAGAAATGTCGGAAATGTTATTGGTCCTGTTATCGACTATGGTAGAGATATTGGTAGTCCGCTAACTGAAGGTAATGCTCTTGGAGCAGCACAAAATGCAGCTAGACCATTCCTTCTTACGCAAACTCGAGTTCTAAAAGCCTTAAAAGAGAAAACTGCTCAACAGTCTTCACAAGCAGCAAACTAAAATTAATTATAATTTTAAAGATAGAGTCGTTCAAGTAGAGCGGCTCGGTTTTTGCTGGGATTTCTAATTGTCTTTAAAAGTGGTTAATTTTTTGAGGCGTTTTATAAAATCTAAAGGCGGCTCATACCCTGTTAAAGTTAGATCTTTTCTGATAGTTCCATCTCGCTCGATAAATATAATCGTTGGTAATCCGATTACTCCGTATTTTTCTAACACCGGAGTTACTTGGTCGTTCTCGGTTGTTGCATCTACTTTTAATAGTAGTGCGTCCTTCATTTCGCGTTTTACTTCTAGGTTCCCAAATGTAAATTTCTCTAACTCTTTACAGGCTGCACACCAGTCGGCATAGAAATCGATGATAACTGGTTGTTTATTAACGGCTTCATTAACAATTTTTTCAGAGTACATTGTCCAGCCTGAGAATTTAGAAGTGGATTCTGCAGAGGGTGGTGTAACATAAGGTTTTAAAACTGGCCACACGTAATAAAAACCCATCAAAATGAGAATCACTCCGAAGCCTTTTTTAACCTTAATCATCCATGGACCAGTTTTAGGAAGTTTGCTTAAGAGTTGTGAGAAGGTTCCTAGCAAAATAAAAATCAATCCTAATCCCATCGCATAAGTAAACAGCAAGAAAAAGCCCAGTATCGCTTTTTGAGTTTGAGCAACATAAGTTAAAAGAGCAATTAAAACAGGTCCCACACAAGGGCTTGCGACAATGCCTGCCACAAGACCAGATAAATAAGCCCCTACGTAACCTTGGGAAATTTTTTTGTTTCCGATCCTTGTGCGGATAAATACGGGAATCTGAATTTCGTATAAGCCAAACATACTGAGAGCCATGGCAATAAATAATAGCGCAATTGCTGAAACCACATACGGACTGCTCAAGTAAGATCCAAAAAGAGTTCCTGTTTTTGCTGCTGCTAATCCCAAAAGTGAGTAGGTGGTCGCAATACCATGAACATAAATTACACTGATGACAAAACCCTTCCATCTGGATTTTCCAATTGTTTGAGATCCCAAGATAGAGAGTGTAATGGGAATCATCGGGAATATACAGGGAGTGAAACTTGTGAGGACTCCCGCAAAAAATATAAATAAAAACGCAAGGAGTGAGCCTTGAACTATGAGGTCTTCAACAGAGATATCCGAAAACGATTGAGCCAGCGTAATTTTTTGAGGTGGTTCAACACCGAGTAAAGGAATTGAAACGATTTTATTTGTCGGCAGGAGGCAAAACTCTTCAGAGCAAGCTTGGTAGGTAATCTGTAGATTAAATACCCTAGGAATATCCTTAACGTTGAACTCAAGACTGAGCTCCGATGATTCCTTAATCCCTCTTTTATGTTGTTTTGAAAATTTATCAAAGAATTCGATGAGGGGAGAAAATCTAAATTTTTTGATTTCTATTCCAGATTCTGGCTCCAGAACTTTAAATTTAAAAGATTCGTAGTAGGCATAGTAACCTTCGGGAAGCGACAAGTTCAGCTGGATTTCGTTTTCCGCATTCACCTTTAATTGGACTGGTGCGGGCGCTTCCACTCTGAGTGGATCTTTTACGGCTTCAACAGCATTTGCAAAAGAACTAAGTAGTGAAAACGATAGTGCCAAAACTGTAAAAGTAAAGTGTCTCATTTTATCCTTATCGGTGAGTTTCTATTATTCACTTATAACTTAAGTCCAGACGTCTGGGTAGAGGTTAGCCGAATTAAAAAGACCTAAGTCAAGACTGACATTGGGAATCAAAATTTACTTAATATGTTGAGGAGCTTAAGCCGAAAAAGCCTCGAGGAGATTTTATGGGTATAGTTGGGTTTATAGTTGTATTCGCGATGGTCTTCGGAGGATACGTTCTCCATGGTGGGCAAATGCGTATCATGTGGCAACCTACCGAGTACATGGTTATTTTTGGTGGTGCTCTGGGTGCGATCATTATTTCATCTCCGATATCAAACATTAAAGCAATGATCGGGATG
>JAEYZS010000049.1 GCA_023427925.1 Pseudomonadota bacterium
CATATCACGACCGATGTAAGCGACCTTTGTCTCAAACCAAGGTGCGATTGTGCAATAAGCTCCCATGTTTTTCGGTTCTTCCTGTAGCCAAGTAATGTTTTTCAGCTTCTTACATGACTTAATAAGATCTTGAATTTTCTTTTCAGGGAATGGATAGAGTTGCTCAACGCGAATCAAAGCAACATTGTCGCCTTTAACATTCTGTTTATCTCTTGCATCGTCGAGATCGTAATAAACTTTACCAGAACAGAATACGAGCTCTTCCACATTCTTGTAGTCCTTTAGTTTTGGATCGAGGAGGATTTCCTGGAAGGTTCCATTTGAAAGCTCATCAAGACTAGAAACAACCTTCGGATGTCTTAAGAGTGATTTTGGTGACATCACTACTAATGGCTTTCTAAAATCTCTCTTTACTTGGCGTCTCAGTGCATGGAAGAGCTGCGCAGGAGTTGTAAAGTTACAAACCGGAATATTTGCTTGAGCACAAGATTGCATAAATCTTTCAAGACGTGCACTGGAATGCTCTGGTCCTTGCCCTTCATAACCGTGAGGCAACAAGAGAACAAGGCCACTCATCTGATACCATTTGCTCTCACCCGCTACTAAAAATTGGTCAAGGATAATTTGAGCGCCATTCATAAAGTCGCCAAATTGAGCTTCCCAGATCGTTAGGAATGTTGGATCTGAAATTGAGTTTCCGTATTCAAAGCCCAGAACACCGTACTCGGAAAGTAGAGAATCATACACACAGAATTCTTTTTCAGAGTTTATGGCTTTGAGCGGAACATATTGAGCACCCGTTTTTGTATCATAGAATACCGAATGTCTATGGGTGAATGTCCCTCTCCCACAATCTTGACCAGAGAGTCTTACGGATGTTCCTTCGTGAATGAGAGAACCATAACAAAGGAGTTCCGCCATTCCCCAATCCACTGGTTTTTCGCCATTGACCATTTGCTTTCTTTGATCGATTAGCTTTTGAATCTTAGAGTGCGGAGTAAATCCACTAGGTACCGTTGTAAGGATCTCACCCACTTTCTTTAGAACACTATTATCTGTTTTTGTATTTGTCTCTTTTTCGAAGTCTTTAAGCTCGCCTCTTCGCAGACCCTTCCAAAGACCTTCAAAAGACATAAGCTTAAGCTTTGTAGGATTCTTCCTAACTTCATTCAAAATACTCTGAAGGTTATCCATCTTCTCTTGAATCAAATTATTGAGACCTTTTTCATCAATAAGCTTTTCAAATGTAAGCTTTGCGCCGTAAATTTCGGCAAGTGTTGGATGGGATTTGATAAGCGTATACATTAGAGGTTGCGTAAACATAGGCTCATCACCCTCGTTGTGACCGAATCTTCTGTAACAAACCATATTAATAACGACGTCATGACCGAATTCTTGTCTAAATCGAATAGCAATATCAGCGGCTCTCACACAAGCTTCCACGTCATCTCCATTAACATGGATGACTGGACATAATTGGGTTTTAGCAACATCAGATGAATAAGGAGAGCTTCGAGTGTCTACGATATCCGCAGTAAATCCAACTTGGTTATCGATAATGATATGAACCGTACCGCCCACAGTGTACCCTTTAAGCTGTGACATTTGGAAAGATTCACTCACGACACCTTGACCGGCAAACGCAGCTTCTCCGTGGATTAAGATCGGCACAACTTTTTTTCGTTTCTCAGTGTCCTTGCGAACTCTTTGCTTCGCTCGCACCATTCCTTGAACCACTGGGTTAACCGCTTCTAAGTGAGAGGGGTTAAATGCTAACGAAACAGCGCATGGGCCATTTGCAGTTTCTTTTATAGACTGATATCCGAGGTGATATTTCACATCACCATCAAGACCTTCAATTCCTTCAAAAGCTTTTCCGTCAAACTCAGAGAAAATATCTCCGTAACCCTTACCCATAAAGTTTGCAAGAACGTTGAGTCGACCTCTATGAGCCATTCCGATTGTTAGCTCTTCTACCCCGATTTTTGTTCCAGAGCGCGCGATCTTCTCTAACATTGGAATGACTGCATCTGCGCCTTCGATAGAAAACCTTTTTGCTCCAACATATCTCGTATGCAAAAAATTTTCGAAGGCTTCAGTGATTACCACTTGCCTTAAGATATCGAGTTTTTCTTCTTTCGTAATTTTATAATTATCGAGATTCTTTTCCATCTCGTTAATAAACCAATCGCGAATTCTAGGTTTTGTTTCTGCAACCTGAACAGACAGAGTCCCACAGTATGTTTTCTTTAATGTCTCGACGATTTCTTTTAAGCTCCCTTTGAAGGGGCCGATTTCAAAATGCTGATTTAAATCGGCATCAGAAAGACCATATCTACCTAGAGAAAGTTCTTCGGATTTGGAATTAGAATTTTGCAATGGATTGAGTTGCGCTTCAAAGTGACCATAGTCTCTGTAGGCTTGAATAAGTCGATAAACGTTAAGGTCTTTTTCTGAAAGCCCACCGCTTTTTGAAAATTCCATTCCTTCAAAGAATCTTTTCCATTCAACTTCTACTGAGTCTGGAGATTTTAAATAATCTTGGTAAAGGCTATCAATATATTCTGCATTTGATTGATTCATGTAACTGAGTTTTTTTGTTTTTTCCACTGAAGCTTCCTGTTTGGCATCGTTATGAATAAAAGATCAATACTATTCAGATCTTAAGACATATCTGATGCGCCAACAATTGTAAATATGCTGATGACGACCTTAGCCTTAAAAGTGGGTTTTACAGAGTTCCAAATTGGAATCACTTAAATGGACTTTTGTAGAGTGAAAGCTGGTAATTCGAGCAGATGCGAAGCGCAAATGTCGACCACAGTTTGAAGTCGATCGAAGGCCCACGGAGAGGCCCCAAGAGCTTACATGTAAGGGTTGTGCCCTGATGCATGATCAGTAACATCAATAACGTTTTGTATTGTAGGAATTGAGCGCTTAATTGCCAACTCTACACCTTGCTTTAAAGTAGCCTGCGAAGACGAGCAACCTTGGCAACCACCCTCAAGACGGACATATGCCGTATCTGACGTGATATCAACTAAGCTGATTTTGCCACCATGGCTTGCGACCATAGGATTAATGTCCTTGTCTAAAACGGCTTGAATCTGCTGCGCCAAAGGGTTTGCAGCCAGTTTATTGCTCAATTGCTCTGGTGTTTGACTCAAATCAATTGTCGGAAGGGGTGGATTTTCTTCGAAATCTCGCACACCGTCGGCCTTAAGCATCTCAAAATGCTCTTGGATTAAACCGGCTAATGGTTCAGCAAGCATCTCCCAATCAACCCAGTCTTGCTTCTTTACGGTCACGAAGTCCTGGCCTACAGTCACTTGTTCCGTCCAAGGGAAACCGAAAATCTTATTTGCCAAAGGTGATCTTTGGGCTTGAACCGAAGAAAGGTATTCCACTTCTATTTTCGAAACCGTTTGATCAAAAATGAACTTACGAAACTCCGGGTTTCCAATATCAACAATATCAACTTTCATTATACTTTCCTCACTGGTTGACTACTAAATACGCCTTTTTTACACTTATTTCAACAGGATTTTAACGCGTCCACAGCTCTCGCCCAATTTGCTTACGCTCAGAATTGAAGAGGTAGAGGTCGATTCAAAAAAGTGAACCACACGGAGTAGTGGTGCCTTCAACAAACCAAACGAGCCGGACGAAACAACAGTACGACTACTCGAGAGTCACAACTCTGTTGATTGCAACACCATCAGCAGCTCTGATGTGGATGAGTTTTTTAGTTCTTTGGCTCACGTTATAAGGGATTTTTACTTCCTTGTTAAAGAATTGAATTTCTTGCGTGCAAATACTTGTTACCATATCTACGACAGGCAGTACTTCAATCACAGTTTCCGAACGTTCATCAAGAACCTTTATTTCTTTGAAGGCATAACAACCGTTTGGAAAAGAACCCGGCAAATTGAGCACAATGTTTTTAGACTTTATATCCACTTTAACTGTTAAGCCATTTACATCAAGCGGAGCGTATTCATAATCATCTTTTTGCTCTGTCTTGCTCTTAGAGACATTGATCTTTGAATAAGGTGTGTATTTACCCTCTTCAGTTTCAAACTGGAGTTGGTAGTCACCTGGTTCTAATGAACCTATTTTTAATGTTGTCGGGCTCGAGGTATTTCTTGATCTGCAGAAGTCACTCTTAAGAACCAACGAAACATTCGAAATTTTAATGGTTTTATTTTTATGGTCAATATCAGGAACAAATGCATAAGTTCTTAGAAAACAAGAACTCGTACTGTGATTGACATAGGTGATCTCAATATCATCTAGATCATCAAATCCAGGCGGCACAAAAACTTCGTTTTTAAAAGGTGGATTTAAAACCGTCTGTGCATCCGAAGCAAAATCAGCCGATGCTTGAACTGATAAGGCAAAAAAAACTAAAAATAAAAACTTCATAAAACCCCCGGGTAGTTTCCTGATCCGAACTCCTAAAAAGCTTGGTAGAAATTAGGAATAGAATCTTACTAGAAAATCGAAAAATTAATCTTCGGAGTCGTAAATACCATGAAGCGCTCGTAAAAGCGAATCAGAATCTAAGATTCTTGATATGCTTGAAGCGGCAATAAATTCACCTTTGGAGTTACGGATCGCATTAGAAACGATCTCCACTCTTAAAACTTCCTTATTTTTGCGTAAAAAGCTCGTATATAGCTTTAGACTCTGGTCGGAGCTCAATAGCTGATTTGATGCCGATTCAATCGTCGCTCGTTCTGATTCTGGATACAATTCAAAGACAGATTTTCCTATAAGTTCTTTAGGCTGGTATCCTAATTCACTGTGTAGTTTTTCATTGGCGATAACAATCTTACCTGCCGCATCAACCGAGTGAAACATGAACGGACTCTTTTCGACCATGCTTCCAATATTCGAAAGCTCCCCTTGAGTCGCTTTCAATTGATCCTTTAAAATCGCAATTCGGTCCTGCAAGATGTTCATCTCTTGCACCAATCCTCCCGATTTCTTTTCGTCACCTATTAGGAATTTCAATATATCTTTTGGGCTAATGATTCCTACCAAATGCCCTTGATCATCCAAAACCAATACACGGTGAGATGAGGAATTCATAACTCCTTTAACGACAACGTCAATACCGTCGCTAACTTTCACCGTCACTGGAGTCGAAAATAAATTCCTAAAATCATACAGAACTTTATTGGAGTTTTCTTTTTTAGATACAAAAATGTAGCTCTTCAGAAGCTCAATTTCAGAGAGCTGACCCAATAGTTTGCCCGCATTGTCGAGAACTGGGGCACTCGAAATATGATGTGACATCAAGGATTGGACAGCGACTGGAATTCTCATCGACGAAGACAGTGAGAAAGGCTTGTGAGTCATAATGTCTTTTGCGATTTTCATAAGCTTTAAACCTCTTTTTAAGATTTCAAAATATTTTCCAATTTTTTTATTAATAAATCGATGTCGTTTTTGTCGTGATAGATTCCAAACCCAAAACGCAATCGGTCAGCTCGAGAGTCAACCAGAATGCCATTTTTATATAAGATATCTTCAATTTCTTGTGCTTTATGAGTCTTAAAAGTAACGAAGTGAGCTTCTGGAATGTTTTCGCCTGAGTAAATAAGATTATCTTTTCCAATCGGAAGACCATTCAAATTTGAAATAAAATAATTTTTAAGACCATTCACTCTTTCATGGACAACTTGAGTCGTGAGATTTTCTCTTTTAAACATATCGAAGACAGAATTTATTCGATAGCATCCAGACGCGTCGAAAGTAGATCCCCAAAATCTCATGCCAGAACTGGAGTATTGAATCTCTTTTTGCGCTTCGTTGAGGGTTTCAAAACTTGCAAACCAACCCGTATTGATTGGACGATAGATATTGTTCTTAGGACACGCCAAGAAGCACACGCCCTCACCACCTTGAGCATACTTATAACCGCCAGCAAGATAAAAAATCCTATCTTCAAATTCTTTTAAATTTGTCGGTACTGCACAGAATGCATGGTATCCGTCCACAACAATCATGGCTTCCTTCGATGCCCTATGGACCCAATTGTCTAAATCAGGGCATGTGAGACCTGAATTGAAAAAAACCTGACTAGTAAAGATCATATCATAATTTTTTGAAACTTCCTCGGTCCATCGACGAGAGAAGGTTTCATAAGGTTCGACGGGTATCACCACGGCTTCGACTCTGTCTGCTTCAATGAGACGCTGTATTTGCCGTCTAAAACTGTGAAACTCTGAATCTGTCGTTAAGACTTTTATTTTTTTATCAAAGCATGAAAAGAGTCTTGCGACAAATTCGTGGGTATTGGGAGCAATCGCAATCATCTCCGAATTTGAAAGATTCAAAACTTCGGCTATGTTTTTTTGAACCTGCGGGACTACTTTTGAAAAAATATAATCCCATTTTTTATCAAGGAAGTGGACTGAATCTCGCCAATATTGTTGGTGGGCTTCAAATGTACAATCGGGCCACGGATGATGGGAATGTGCCGCAAAATGCATCTGCTTGCACTCAGTTAGCGATAAGTTATAAAGGTGCTTATAAGACTTCATCCCGTTTCCCCACGTATGGAGAAAAGCATATTAACTTTTTATGATTTGTTCAATACCTGAACGGATGAGCATAACAGCAATTGCTGCCAAGAAGAGGGCAAAAACCTTCCCTACTGCAATAGATCCCGGCTTAGTAATAACTTTTACAACTTTATCGGAAAAGTAAAACACAATCCAAACGATAAATAGATTCAAAACCAAGGAAACCATAGTCCAAGTGTAACCAGTTGTATCAACGATCAGGAGCAAGGTCGTTAGTGCCCCAGGGCCAATAATTAACGGAGTTCCGATCGGAACGATACCAATTGTATCATCGGCACCTGCTTTTCTCCTCTCCCCTCGGTCAAATATAAGATCGTGGATAGAAAGAATCAATAACAGCAATCCGCCGGCCACTTTAAAGTCACTCACTGTAATACCTAAAAGTTTAAATACAGTTTGGCCAAAAAAGATAAAGAAAACACTGATTCCAAAAGCCGTCACCGCGGCCTGATTCACAACTTTTCTTCTTTGAATGAGAGAAGCATCTCCCGTCACAGATAGAAATGCTGGCAAAATACCGATCGCATCGATTGCAAAAAAGAGTGGCATGAAGGCTTTTAAAAAGATTTCCATAATTTTCCTGATTACGCTCGAGTATTCTGGCGAAGCTAAAATTGTTAAAATTAGAATACATCTAACTTCTAGTTTCTTCAATGGGATGGTTGAACCAAGACAAAAGCCTAACTCTTTTTCATGGGTGGTTCCAAAGTGGCTAGATCCCTTAATCAAGGACAGTTAATTGTGCATAAGGAAGTAGACACCGTAAAGAACTAAGACCAATCCCATAACGACGTCTATGTAGTGGCGGAACTTCATAAAGTGGGGGCGAACTTTTTTGTTGCCTACTATAGCAGCGACAGTTCCGAACCAAAGCGCAGTGATCAATATCAAAGTTGCTATGATTAGACCTAAATCGAAATAGCCTTGGTTAGGCTTCATCACTTGTGAAGATATACTTATAAAGTAAACGATGGCCTTAGGATTTCCAATCGTCGTAACGAGCCCTGCAAGAAAGGACTTTTTATAACTTACAAAATCCATGGCAGGGTTTACCTCGTTACCATTCTCCCCTTTAATTAAATATCGAAAGAAACCTTTCAACGCTTGGTACCCTAAGAAAGTCAAATAAGCAGCCCCGCCTAACTGAATCCATCTTAAAACTTCCGGGTTTTGTTGAACAAGATATCCAGCGCCGAAAACACTCACTAAAATGAGAGCCAGATCGCCACACGCGATACCTATTGCAGTGACCAACCCACTTCGAATCGAATACGTAATAGTATGATGAAATAATACAGCAAAACCAGGACCGGGTGATGCCACTGCAACAAGATGAATCAAAGATAGTGCCAATAAACTCATTTATTAAATTATTAATTAAATTCATTCCAAAGTATATCGTTTTCGTAACAAAACCAGATAGTAATTGAGATTTAAAATTTACTGACTGAGTATCTCCTTGATCTGAGCATCTATCTCAGATGAACTGCAAACTAGTGAAAATGAAAAGAAAATAAATTGGAAACAAGTTGGATTTAAATACGCCAACTCAATAACAAGGAGGCAGGAATGACTCTCGAAGGAAAGAAAATTGCAATACTTGCAACGAACGGTTTTGAACAATCAGAGCTTTTTGAACCAAAAGAAGCTTTAGAAAAAGCCGGAGCAGAAGTTGAAGTCGTATCGCCTGAGAAAGGTGAAATCAAAGGTTGGTCAAAAGGAGATTGGGGAAAGAAATGCTCTGTAGACAAAACTCTCGATGAAGCCAATGCCGAAGACTACGATGGTTTATTATTACCCGGTGGAGTCATCAACCCTGATAAACTTAGAACAGAAGAATCAGCCGTACAGTTCGTGCAAAGTTTCGTAGATTCCAGAAAGCCAATCGCAGCGATTTGCCATGGACCTCAAATCTTGATTGAAACTGGATGTGTAGCTGGAAAAACCATGACATCTTGGCCATCTATAAAAACCGACTTACGAAATGCGGGAGCGAATTGGGTTGATAGCGAAGTGGTCACTGATAATGGACTCGTGACCAGCCGAAAGCCTGACGACATTCCTGCATTCAATAAGAAAATGGTCGAAGAGTTTGCTGAAGGGGTACACTCTTCAAAACCAAGGCTCGACAATCTTCAGTCATCTAAACAACTGAGTTAGTGAGAATTTAATGGCGGAGATGATTTACCGCTCAATCCTGAGCAAGAATCATCTCCATCATGAAGTTGGGAGATTAGAATTTATCACTCAATAGATCGATTATGATCTTTTTCCAAAATACTTGTTTTTGCTTTTCCGTAATTTGAGACGAAAGTTGAATGTAGTCATCATGATAAAGCTTCGTTAGCTCACGAGTATATGCAGGGCTATAGACGAAGAGTGAGTTTTCGGTGTCGTGAATAAAGCTTCTACGATTCAAATTCACCGATCCTAAAAAGGAGAACTCATCATCAATCAATACGATCTTTGAATGTAGGATCACTCTGTCTTCGGTATAGTCGTAAACTTTTATTTTCTCGTAGAATTTATTGATTCCCGCTTTATTTGTTTCGCCCAAGAAGGATCCCAATGTATCACCATCTAAATTCAATCTTGTTACAACTGTAATATCAACTCCTCTTGCCACAGCCCTTTCCAAAGCCTCCACCAATGGTTGAGATGGTCTGAAATAAGGCGTTGAAATAAGAACCTTCTTCTGCGCATGATCAAGCATATCAGCATAAAGGTCTTGAATGAGGCGCCCTTCTACATAAGGAGTCGAAACGTAATGCCTAACCATTGGAGAATTCTGGGATCTATCAAAGTAGCTGGCTTGCACTTGTCCTGAGGACGGAACGTTTTGGACCCAAGATCTCACATATGAAGTTCTATCATCTTGATC
>JAEYZS010000053.1 GCA_023427925.1 Pseudomonadota bacterium
TCGTCATAGTCTTCGTAAATTTTCTTTATTTCTTTTTCCGTTAGCAATCCATGTTTAAGGATTTTTTGTTCTGTAATCTTAAGCGGATCCTCTTCATGGCTCACGTAGTTTGCGCCTGAAGCTGAGGAATGTCCGTACAGTCTTGAAACGAAAATTTCTACTAGAGCTGGTTTTCTTTCTTTCCTCACGTAGTCCATTTCTTCTTTGAGGCGGATATAAGACTCCTCAGGGTCATTACCATAAATAGTTGATGATCGAATTCCAAATGCTTTTCCGCGATCAGCAATATACTTTTCACCATGCTGAGAATCGTAGTCTGTGGAAATACCCCATTTATTATTCTGAACAGTCATAAGCATAGGGAGCTCTTTACTAGGACGAGAAGACCAAATCAGTGCGGAAGCGAAGTCACCTTCAGCCGTTCCCGCATCTCCACCTGAAACCACCGTAATGCTGTTTGTTTTGTTTCTTTTTTGTACCCACGCTGTTCCCATGGCTTGAGAATACTGAACCTCAATAGGAGATGTAATTGGAGCGATATTCCATTGAGGATAGCAGTAGTGGTTTGAAAAATTTCTGCCGCCTGTTGATGGATCAGTCGATCGGTTCATGATTAAACGGATAGAGTCGATCATTTCCATCCCCATCGCAATGAGCGTTGGAGTTGCTCTATAATGAAGGTGAAACCAGTCATGAGAAACTCCCTGACCTTTATTTGCCAAGAGACCGAGAGGCACACCAAACGCCTCTTCGCCAGGACCACCAATCCAAAAGAAGGCCTCTCCCATTTTGTAAATGCGAATAAGGCGCTCTTCTAGAACGCGAGATTTAACCATTAGATTATGTATATTTAAAAGAAGCTCTTTAGGTATTAAGAGCTTCTCTCCTACTGCTTTTTTGCCCATACGAATTTATATGGGCGAGGTAGGGCTTTGTCAATTGGCGTTGGCTTCTTGATCGCCCTTTTTCTGAGCAACGACGCTCTGTGGGCCAAACATTTGGATAAAATCTGCGGCTATATTTACAGCTTCTGTGATCTCAGGACGCTTCAAATATTCTTCTAGGCGCTTCTTCGGATCAGCCCTGTTTGCCTTTTTTTGCTTTTCTTCAGCCTTCTTATCTTTTTCATTCAAGATTTCTGAGAGAGTTACGAGCTTACCTTTTTTCTTAACTTTTTCTAGTTCGTCTTTTATCTTTTTGAACTCTTCATTCTTAGAAACTCTCTCTTCAGATTTTTTCTTAAGATCGTCGATAACTTTTGAAGTGACTTTTGCCCATGCACCCGTACCTTTTTCAACAAAGGCTTCTTGCGAAACAAAAGGCGGAATTGCTTTTGGCGACAACGAATAATCTAAGCTCTTTTCTCCAATTTCATCCAATGCAAATGCACTTGGTAAAATTATATCACCATCCACACCACCGTGTTGAGTCGACTTTCCACCCGGCACAAAGAACATTCCAACTGTGACTTTATAAGCACCTAAATTTTTAGGTAGCGGCAATACTGTTTGCACAGATCCTTTACCAAAAGTGTGATCTCCACCAACAACAACTGCACGTCCGTAATCCTTTAGAGCGCCTGCCAAAATTTCAGACGCTGAAGCACTTAATCGGCTCGTTAATACGACAAGCGGACCTGCATAATTAACTTCAGGATCTTGATCCGCGAGAACTTCGATCGTCGATGAACGAGCACCTTGAGTCTTTACGATATTTCCAGTTTTGATAAATAGACCCGTCAACTTCACAGCGTCCTCGAGTGATCCTCCGCCATTTTGTGAAAGATCCAAAACAAGGCCGTCAATTTTTTCTTTTTGCGCTTCTTTAAGAAGTCTCTTCACGTCTCTATAGCAAGACCTTCCGTTTGAATTTTTAGAGTCATAATAGAAAGATGGTAAATTTAAGATACCAATTTTATATTTTTTCCCATCCACTTCTTTTGTTTGATACGAAATCTGAGCAGCTTCATCTTCGAGATTAATTTTAGATCTCGTTAAAGTTACCTTTAAACTCTTCATACCATCTGAAGTTTTTCTTAGAATAGAAAGAGTTACTTGCGTGCCTTTCTTACCACGGATCAACTTCACAACATCTTTTAAAGGCATATCGACAACCGGCTCCATTTTTTCGCCTTTACCTTGACCCACGGAAATGATTTTATCTTGGCTTTCAAGCTCACCCGATGCAAGAGCAGCTCCCCCAGGGATCAATTGCTCGATCACTGTGTAACCATCTTGAGATGAAAGTGTCGCACCGATGCCCTCAAGAGATAAATTCATATGAATATTGAAATCCTCAAGATCGTCAGCAGATAGATAACTTGAATGCGGATCCATTGATCTCGCAAAAGAATCAAGCAAGAACGCATACATGTCTGCTTCAGGTTGTTCTTTTAGTTTTTTAGAAGCTCTTTCGTAACGTCGCTCAACCCAACCTTTAGCTTCGTCTTCTTTCATATCTGTCGAAACAAAATTTGCAACTTGGAACTGGATATAGCGTTTTTGGAAATCTTCAAGTTCACTTTTATTTTTAGGCGAAGTTCTTTTTTGCGCATCCATTTGGAGGGTCATTTTTGGATCTAGCTTAAAATCCTTACCGAGGTATTTTTTTGCAAAATCGCTACTCTCTGCAACTCTTTGACTATAGATTTCTTGAACTTTAACTAATGGACTGCAGTCTTGTTTAGAAAGCCACTTTTCCATTCCAGAAAGTTGCTTTTTCATTTTATCCACATCACTTGCTAATAAATAGCCTTTAAGAGGATCTAACGATTTAATGTATTGGTCGATGGTTCTTGTTTCAATGTCCTTTGTAAATTTATTGTACAGCATATGCTGTCTCATCATTGCACCCATAATGAGGTAAATGTAACGACAAGACAAATCACTCTTAGAGATTTTTTTGGTCACCTCAGGGGAGACTGGAGTTTTAATCAGATCCTTCGGCGTATCAATTTGCTTTCTGCCGGGATTATTAAGATCAATCTTCTGAGATATTTTTTTATCTGTAGCTTTCGACTGTGTTCCCTGTGCAAACCCCGCTGTAGAGGTGACGCCAATTAGAATAACACTCAAACATACTTTTACGAATTTCATTCGACCACTCCTCTTAGATCTGCCTAGAGCTAAACAATTGCTAAGCAAACAATAAACTAAGTATATGGTTTTTCAGACAAAATGTAACTAAAGAACAAGGATTTAATGTTTTTTTATCTAAACATCCGGGAAAAGAGATACCTGCTCGCTCCCTTCGCCAAAAAATAATTAGGTCGTGCGTCAATCAGAAAACATTTCTCCAAGAAGGACGTCGAAACTTTTAAGCCTGTTGACTTAGGTCGAGCTGCAACTGCGTTGGAGATAGAGTTTGTCGCTCCGTATGATTGAGGAAAACTTCTTCTTTTACAAAGTTTTCGTTATTAGTATGAATAACAAAAAATGAATTGTCTGGATATTTATGCTTCAAAATCAGCATTGCCTTGTAAATTAGCTCGAGGTTTTTCTGATCATCATCAGACATTCCAAAGCGATGATGTGGATTAAGCCCATAAGTTTTCATAGCCATTTCTACTGACTCTATCACGGCATGAAGCTTTAGCTCTGCTGTTGACATTTGCCTTCCCTTAGAGAGCTGAGCCTGCGTTTCTGGGT
>JAEYZS010000077.1 GCA_023427925.1 Pseudomonadota bacterium
GTCTTGGCCAGTAAACTCTTGCCATCTAGGATTCGAATAGAGATAGCCACCATCGGCAGTAGTAACCCACACCATCTGAGGGATGTTTTCTGAGAGCATTCGAAATTGCGTTTCGCTTTCATATAGCGATTCCGTTAACTCATGTCTTTTTCGAACCTCTTTTTTGAGGAAATGATAAGCAATAAAAATTACCACAATATCTAAAAATGTTAGGAGATAGAGCGACCATATGAGAAAGCTAAACTGATTCTGAGCAATTTCTTTTCTGTGGTCTAAATTATACTGTTCATTTCGGATGAGGTTAGCCACTAGCGAACGAATCTCATCCATTTCTTCTTTGCCAAGCTGAGCGTTTAGACTTAGAGGGGGCTGCGCAACAGATGTGGTCGCGGCTTGCAGATGTTCGATCTCTACATCAAGGCGAGAAAGCTTTTTAGTAATCAAATCTCCAAGATGATCCAGGTCAGACGCAAGATAAGATCTTTCTTGAGTAAAATTGTTGAGAGCGAGAATGGAAGTCGCAATAGCGTCTTTTGATTTCTTATAAGAATCAAAGTGTTCTGTGTTTTCCGTAAGCACATAGCCTCGGTGGTGATTTTCAGCGTCTTTGGTGAGGGAAAGTAGGTGCTCTAAGTGTTGAATAAAGTCATAGGTCTGCCGGACGCTCAATTCGTTTTTTTGGAGCGACGTAATGTTGTTTTGAAAGATAGGGATATTTACCAGAAGAATAAATATAACCAGAAAGAAGACAAACTGGATGTGCTTAAAAAAGCTTTTTGATATTTGTGCTGAGTTGGACGCGGAGCTTTTTGTCAAATTAAACCCTCATGGCTAATTTCGTACAGACACAGTTGCTTAGATCCGTAAAATGTATCTGGAGTCAAAAAAATTATTCATGTAAATTAAATAGATTTTATGAAAACTTCAAGGAGGTGGTTTCCTCCCATTTATTACGAGGTGAGTTGTTAAACAATTGAAATTTAAAAGCTTTTTAACAAGCGGAGTTGATAGGAACCTCACAAGTGTTAGCGTAACTTAACAATCATTAAGGATTCGTTACGAAAAATTTCATACTACGTGGATACTCTAGTCAGTTTTTTGAAAATCAAATCTGAGTTGCCTGCAAGCTTACATTGAGTTCGACAGAACTCTGGGGAAGAGAGTCGGCCTTGTCAGCTCTTTGGCAGTCGCCGCATTTTCCGTACAACTCCAAAATATGATGAGTCATTTCATAACCTAATTTCTTAGCGATTAAGAGTTGAAGCTCCTCAATCTCATCACTTTCAAATTCGTTGATCTTGTTACAAGACGTGCAGGTTATATGATCATGGTGTTCTTTGCTTGCCCATTCATAACGAGCAGGAAGGCCCTGCATTCTCACTTCTGATAGAATGTGATGGTCAGTTAAAGTTCTCAAAAAACGATAGACAGTTGCGAAACCCACATCCGTATTTTTGGTTCTTACAGATTCAAAAACTTCTTGAGCGGTTACGTGATCTGCGCCATTTAGAATCTCTTGCAAGATCAACATACGTTGATCTGTAACTTTAACTCCTATACTTCTAATAATCTTTTTAAGTTGTTGAGTGTCAGTTGGAGTATCTTTTTTAAATTTTAGCTTTGTAGACATTATTTATCCTTTGTGAACAAGAACCTCAGTTGATAATCATTATCATTTCCGATAGTGATGTGGCAATAATTAATAATGATTATCAATATCACAACGCGGTGTTTGGTAAGCAGTTGAAATAATTCATATTTTTGTTGCTCCAAATGATGGTATACAGATCCTTTAACAAAAAGGATTCACTTTAAAAACTAGCAGAAAAAAGAGTACACTGATCATAACCTATGAAAAAGAAAACACACAAAGAAGCCAAAAGCCCCCAAGCAAAAGAAAAACATGAGGCCGACAGACAAAAACAATTGGTCTTTCAAAAGGTCGCAATTTTTGTAGACGCAGAAAATATTGAAATGAGCGGATTAAAATATCACGAAGGACGTTCTGACTACAAAAAGATTTTGTCCAAAGTTGGCGATCGAGAAATCACCAGGATTTTGTATTATAAACCCGTCTACAAAGAAATCTCTGAAAGTTTTGTATCGTTCTGGTCTTCATTAGGCGGCGAGATCCGTAGGCCACAAAAGAATGCAGATAGCTTTTTAATTATTGATGCCGTGACTTTAGCAGATAAAGTGGACGTTGCAATAATCTTGGGTGGAGACAAAGACTTTTTGCCACTCATGTGGTATCTGAAATCCCGAGGCTGCCGTGTGGAAATTTGGTCGTGGCCAGAAAGCACTTCACCCGAAGTAAAGGAAGCCTGTGACTTTTATTTCCCACTCACCAGTGACTATGTGATTAAGGTTTAACAACTTTTCGCATTTGTAAAAATCTATAAAATTTAATCCGAGCGATTTTTAAGACCTCCATTGTATACTTCGACTAATTCTACATTGAGAGGTGACTATGCATAATTTTTTATTTGATGTTAACTCCCTTGAAATCAAACCTGATCAAATTCTTTATGATATTACTTTGATCAAGGATCCTACTCCAAAGGACTTGTCTCCGCTTTACAAAGGATTCATACAGCTTCACAAAAAAACTTTCGGAGAAGATCTAACTTTGAAGTTGGAGCAAGATCTTTCGCGTAAGTTTAACTGCGCAATCTGGATTGCTCATGAAAATGAAAAAGTTTTGGGTTTTAAGTTAGGCTATGAGCTGGATATAGAGTCTTATTATAGCTGGAGAGGAGCTGTTTATGAAAAGTATAGAAACCAAGGGATCGGCTCGGCCTTGATGATCGCTCAGCACAATTGGGTGAAGGAACAGGGTTATAAAAGAGTGCAAACAAAGACTCGTAATAAGTGGCGCAAGATGCTTATTCTAAATCTTAAGCATGGATTCAATATTACAGGAACGACTCTGGATGAGAAAGAAACTATGAAGATTGTTCTTGAAAAAGAGATCTAAGACTTCCAACATTCTCTTGAGTCGTCTAAAAAGACGACCCAAGAAATTCATGTTCCCTGTCGAGTTTCTCGAGGAGTATCAACAGTGGGAGAGCTGTCGCATAGTCAAGAGTCCTTTGCGATTAGAACCAATATTTTACTTGGCCGTTGAGCGCAAAAGTATCTTGAGCATTTAACACAGAAAGGTAACTAGCCGTTGCTCCCAATGTAAACGTTTGCCGAGTGGTCACTCCTGATCTATTAAGCGGAATATCAAATCCCGCGAGCCATTTAAATCCGACGTTGGTTTCGTCTTCACCTTTACTATCCATTGCGGCACCCATACCTGCACCAACAAATGAGTATCGGACCAAAGGCGCTGTTCCGCCAAAGTTGTACGTGGCCTTTGCAATCGCAGTCGTTCTTCTAAGATTTTCTTGGTTGTCTCTATCGGTTTCAAAGGAGCTTACTTCAAGCGCCAATCCAAAAGGAATGTAGGGTTGATATCCAACTTCAATTCCGTATTGTGCGGCTGCATCGTGGTCGTCGCCAGGTTCCGCATAGCCCAGTTGCAACCCGATGTGAGGTTTAAGTTCGTTGCCTTCTGCGGTTCGAACTTGCTCGAATTCTGCACTTGTCCTTGTGTCCGTGCCTGCGGGCTGTGCTTGGGTCGTAACCCCAAATAGCATGACGGCTCCAATAAATAGTGTAAGTCTCATAGCATCTCCTTTGTTTATGGTGAGTAATTCTAGTTTTAGTTATTGCAATGGGAAAGCCAGCTTAAGAGTGAAATGTGACTGCATTTCGCCTCTTGAGTGAGTCATACCTCCGCAATTGTGGGGAGCTCTGGAACAGCCTATTTTTGCTCTGCTGTCGATTTTGTATCCACGTTAAATAGTTGAAAATGCATTTATTCGGGTAGTAGACGCCGGTAATTTGGGAATGGATCTTGCTCCGTATGTGGCGAGCTCTCAAGAACACTATAGAGGTACCTTTGAAAATCCTATTTTTAGCATTGCTAATGTTAACTCTAGTTGCTCACGCTCAAGATTCAAGGCTTTCCCGAGATTCACTTATGCCAGGGGGACCGCTCCAAGGTCAGCCCCTAGATACTTCTAAGATCAGAAACTTGGTTATCATCGATGGAAAAAATATATCGATTCCCAACATGAAGGCTGATTACGTTTATATTGCGAACGTTGGGCACAACAATAAATTTTACGTCGCTAGAATCCAAATAAGCTCTCTTCAGAAAGTCAGTTTTATTTATGAAAAATTCACCGATATGGCCGGCGGACATGCAGACTTGGTGTATGAGGTTGATCCTAAAAAACCCATAGAGCTGATTTATGAAATTAAAGATGCACATAACAGCAAAGGATACCGACTCTCGCGATTAAGAAATCCAATTGTACTCGGAGAAATTTTACTTACGGCAGAAGTCGTAAGAGCAGTGGGCGATAAAACTAAGCTCAAAGAAGGCGGTCTCAATCATTCTTTTGCGATGGCTTACAGAATGGTATCGGTCCCAGAAAGACTGATTGAGCCTGTTTTGGTAGAGGGACGAAGGACCACGGCAGTAGAAATCCCTTTTGATCGGGATCAAGTGAAGAGATCCTTTATCGATACAGTTGCATATCAAAATAGAATTGGTATTAGCGAAAACTACGACCTGCTATCGAATAACTGCATTACAGCAGCCATTCGAGGATTATCCAATGGCCTCACTCCAAAGCAAAAAGCCAAGGTCAACCAAGAGCTTTCTAGAGTTTTTGAAAGGCTTTCTTTGATGAGTACGAATTCACTGACTGAAACCGAGATAAAGAGACTCTTCCAAGAGTATATTCACGTTCTCAATAAAGAAGGTGTCCGATTAGAATCAATACATGAAAAAGATTATTTTAATAAATGGCTCAACGAAATCCAAAGAAAAAGAGCGCAATCTTTGCTTTGCAACCAGTTGTTCCTTTAACTAAAGACTGTAAATATTCTACTGAGTCTAGCAAGTCTGTCGTGTCCTCGAGCCACCACAAATGTAGTGTTTTATTGGCGCGTTCGGAAGGACTTGAACCCTCAACCCTCAGATCCGAAGTCTGATGCTCTATCCAATTGAGCTACGAACGCATTTTGGGAATCTATTACGCATAAAAAACTAGATCATATCCAGAAAATGTTCAACTTTATTAAAAAACGTTGCCACGAATAATTCACTTATTTAGGCTTTATATAACTAATTTCGGTCTTAAAGGGGTCAAAGGGTTATGAAAGCAATAAATACGAGTATTTTATTGTCAGTCTTTGTCGGGGGAGGCTTTGGATCCTTGCTTCGGATGCTCATGATCGGGGCTTTTGGGAATCAATTTTATCTTGGGACCCTTCTTGTGAACCTAACTGGAAGCTTTTTTATCGGTTATATCTTTAACTCAGAGGCCAAATTCTTAACAGAGCCGATAAAAATTTTAATCATGACCGGGATTTTGGGGGGATTAACCACATTTTCTGGGTTCGCACTGGATTTCTTTAAACTCGCGCAAATGGGCGAATTTAAAAGGGCTTTTCTGTATTTCATCATCACAAACTTGCTCGCAATTGGGGGTTGTGTCTTGGGGTACTTTATTTCTGTAAAATCCTAAAAGATCATGGTCAAAACATTATAAAAAAATATCCATAAAAAGCAGCACTGCCTATTTTAAAATCCTAATACTTATGATATGTATTAGCGTATCTTATTTAATCAAATTCAATATTTTGGTGTGATATTGAATCCTCAAGCTTGGGGCGGGACCAAATTGGCCTGAAAGAGCTCGAGGTATTGTAGTTGGAGGTAAAGGTGGTTGATATAATGGATAACGAAATGCTGTCGTCTGTAGGTTCATTACAAACTCTTGATAATAAGAAGTGGAAATGGGAAGACGATAATATTCTTTCAATGAATGAAAGCGAATATCCAAAATTTACTCTGGCTAAAAACAAAGCTCGTTTTTTAAGAATGGTAAATTGGTATAAAGCAAAGCAAGAGTGGCTTGAAGTGGCTCCTCTTTCTGGAGTAAAAAAACTCTTTAAGCAACAAACTAAGGAGCTTGAAGGCGTTCGCGGCTCTAAGATGGACTATGAAATGGAACTTGAAATGGATACTCTAACTCCATCTCAAAAGTCGTACAAAATGGACGAATTAAAAATGTGCGAAATGCACGAGAGAATGGCTGTTTCACTTATTACAAGAATGCAGTTAAAGATCAGATCTGGCAGACGATAATTTAGTTTGTCTACTGATTAATCGAAAGCAAAACAACCCCAGTTGGATATCCCTCTGGGGTTTTTTGTTTTTGGTCGATAGTTAAATTTGGTATAGATAGGTCAAGAATATTTTTCTGAACAATTATGCCCTTTCAAAGAGAGTTTTGATTAGCAGATGGCTTAAACATGATGGGCGCAATGGAAGCATTTATTACCCTCGAAAGATCCCTCAAGGTATTAAAATTGCACTATATTTTGTCTATGATTTTCAATTTCCTGTGGAGATGCATTAATTTCCTAAGAACGAATGCTACGCTGTTCATTGTTTTAAC
>JAEYZS010000138.1 GCA_023427925.1 Pseudomonadota bacterium
GTTGAGGCTTATGGTTTTTGCACCCAAACTTGCAGCCATATGCATGACTCCTGTATTTACAGAGATGACTAGGTCCGCTCCTTTAAGGATGGAAATTGTCTTTGAAAGCTCCGTCCCTGCAAAATTATAAATGTGATTTTTTAGAGGGAAGCTTGCTATAAAGTCCATGTTTTTATCATGGTCTTCTTTTCCACCCGTTAAGATAATTTCTCGTTTTTTATTTTTGATAATTTCTAGCATTAACTTTTGCCAGTTTTTAGATGACCACTCCTTAAGGTGTGATTTTTCTCCTCCAGCCCACATATGACAAACGACATATGATCCCTCGATTTGGCTAAGTAATTTCTCAATGTTCTCGCCTTCTGGTAAAGTGGGCTTTGCTGCACACTCTAAGCCTACAGCTCTTATAATATTTCTGTAATTTTCTAGCTCATGAAGCTTATCAGAATGTTTAACTGCCTTATCGTACACATAATGCCTATATTGACCTTTAGTCTTAAAACCAATTTTGAATTTAGAATTGATTAAAAACGAACAAACGGCATTTATTCTAGGCCACGCCCCAAAGTCCAATACGAGATCGTAATTATTTTTCTGTAATATACTTTTTAATTCTTTAAAATTTTTTAATGGTAGTTTTGTTACTTCGTTACAATCTTTAATTAATTTCGCTAGAGAGTGATTTGAGGATCCACAAAAAAAATCAATTTTTGATTGAGGGTAATTTGCCTTTAGGTCTTTAATTATTCCTGTAAGTAAAACCGTATCGCCAATAGCTGCGGTTTTTAATATGGCAATGCTCTTTATATCACTCGGAAGCTTGGCTTTATTTAAAATCTTTCTATTAAAAAAGGAAATAAGTCCCAAGATAAAAACAAAAGGAATACCGACATACCGGTCTAAAAGCTTTAAAAGCTTAGATCCCCTCTCAGAGTTAGAGCCTACCGTAGTCATCGCTATATCTTTCGATATCATCTTCACCGAAATATTCACCCACTTGAACTTCGATAAACTCTAAAGGATGTCCATTGGTGTTTGAGATTCTATGCTTCGCTCCTTGTGGGATAAAAACATGTTGTCCTGATTTTAAGATCATTGTTTCGTCGTTCAAGGTGACTTCGGCCTCGCCTTTTAAAATCACCCAGTGTTCTGCTCTTTTTGCGTGAGATTGGTAGGAGAGTCTGTGACCAGGGTCTACTTTTATGATTTTTGATTTGTAGTGAGTGCCGTCTCTTAAAACCTCAAACTCCCCCCAGTTTCTGGTTTCGTTATAGAAGTCTGTCATCATTTCTTTTCTGTCAGTTTTTAGGACCTTTAAGAGCTCTGAAATTTTATCTGACTTTCCTTTTGGGAAAATGAGAGTGGCATCTCTTGTGTCAACGACTGTTAGATTTTCACATTCCAAGAAAGAATAGTTTTTAGGCTGGTTTGAGATCACAGTGCAATTTTTAGATTCAATTTCAATTATATCATTATGTGGTGGAATATATTTTGCAATCTCATCCCAAGACCCAACATCACTCCAACCAATATCACACGGCACACACTTTTGATTTTTAAGGTGTTCCATGATTCCAAAATCAATACTTTGGGAATCGAGCTTCTCATAGATTTCGCTGAGATTTGATTGGTCTGGTTTCAGTTGGGATAAAGTGATCCAAAGCTCTGGCATATGAGTTTGAAATGCATTTACCATATCAGAAACTTTAAAAACAAAAATACCAGCATTCCATAAGAATTTTTTTGATTGCAGGAATTCTTCTGCAGTACTCTGATCTGGTTTTTCACGGAATCTAACAACCTCTACGACAGATTTATTAGTTTGAATTTGATCAATCTTGCTATTGATTTCGATGTAACCATATCCAGTGGAAGGTTGGTCAGGAATAATTCCTAACGTAACAACGCTACCAGTCTGTGCAGCGACTGCTGCTTCCTCTAAACAATTTAAAAACAAGTCGCTCTTTTCAATAAAATGATCTGAAGGAAATACTCCTAAAACTTCTCCAGACTGATTATTTAATTCAAAAACTTTACAGAGTAATGCAATAGCTGGAGCCGTGTTCTTTCCAAACGGTTCATAAATAATTTTAGAAGTATCAAGGCCTGCTTCTTTAAAAGTTTTTTCTGTGAGTGGCTGAAGAGCTTCTGTTGTTATACACCAAGGCTCACCCAGCTTTTGAAGCCTTAGGATAGATTTAGTTAAAAGACTCTCATCCCAGAATTTACAAAATTGTTTTGGCATATTAGCCCGTGACATTGGCCAAAGCCTCGTCCCACTACCGCCTGATAAAATCACTGGAATTAAAGACATTTACACCTCTAGAGGTTAATTTCTACATTCTTAGGGCTACCAGTCAAGGGGGCAATCTGAATGGAGTCACGCGTTGAGATTTATAAAAAACACCTTGTATTAGCAAAACCTAGGCAGCATGGCCAATCGATTGTATGCTAAGGGAGATATGACTAGGAAAAACTCGATCCATCTCGGATACGACATTGGCGGGACTAAGACTGAACTTGCTGCTCTTGATGGCAACTCGCAAATCCTTTTTCAGAAGCGAATGCCTACGGAAAGAGACAAGGGTTATGATCATATCCTCACCGTCCTAAAGACTCTATTTCAAGACTTCTTAATAGAAAGTAGTACTCAGATCGAAGACCTCGCAACCATTGGGATTGCGCTTCCTGGCTCAGTGGATCCGACCACTCAAATTATGACGATTGGTAACACGCGAGCCTTAGAGGGTAAACCTCTTACGATAGACCTTTTACACAGTCTTAACATAGATATCCCCATCTATGCCGCAAACGATGCCAATTGCTTTGCGCTTGCCGAGTGTCATCTCGGAGTTGGGAAAAATAACCCAATACATAATATGATCGGTGTGATTCTCGGGACTGGCGTGGGTGGCGGCATTGTGATCGACAGGAAAATTCTTACTGGGTCGAGGGGCGCTGCCGGGGAAATCGGTCATATATTTTTAAAAGATACCAATGAAATCTGCTACTGCGGTCAATCCGGATGTGCCGAGCTGACTCTTTCAGGAACCGGTTTACAGAAATCTTACCTCGAAAAAACTGGCCAAACGCAGAGTGCTTCCATAATTCTAAAAGATACAGATTTCCTAACGCAGTACAAATCCAACTTGGCAATGTTTCTAGCAAAGCTTACAAACCTCTTTGATCCCGATTGCTTTGTTTTGGGCGGAGGCGTAAGCAAACAAGATGTACTTTACCAAGACATGCAAGATTTAATGGTCCCTTATCTTTTTTATAAAAAAGATCCTCCAAAAGTTTTCAAACACGCCATTTCAGATTCTGCAGGAAGTCTCGGGGCCGCCCTTCTCTACAAATTATAAGAATGTCCGTATCTCGGACAAGTATTTGTAATTATTAAATAAAAAATTATTTTCTTGCTCACAAAACTAACCTTAGATAACAACGGAGAATATCTATAACTTGACTACTTGTGCGGAATTCCGTACAATAAGGGAATGAGTGAGTGAGAAAGATAATACAGTCAAGCGAGTTTGAAAAATGGTTTGATAAGCAGTCCAATAAAACCAAATTAATTATAACAGCTCGCCTCGAAAGAATTATAAATGAGAACCATTGGGGAACTGTAAACAAATTTGAAGGGATGGTGGAGTTAAAGTGGAAATCTGGAATCAGAGTTTATAGCTCCATAATCCACAAAAAACTCATTTTAATAATGGCAGGAGGAAACAAAAATGGGCAAAGTCGAGACATTAAAAAAGCGAAAAAAATCCTCAAAGAATTCCTTCAAAGCGTTTGAACCAAATAAAAAGATCCTGCTCGATAAAAAGTTAGTAGTGGAGTCCCTTGTCGAAGCACTAATTGAAAACGATATTGAAGTTTTTAGAGACATTTTAGTTTCACATATTCGAACAGTTTCTAAGACGGACCTTGCCAAAAAGACAGGGTTAGGCCGCCGCACTCTTTATGACCTCATTGAAAATAAAAATTTCGACCCGAGAATTTCCACTCTCGCAGCCCTCCTCAGCAAAATCTCTGCTTAAACCTTTAAAAAGCCTCGACGCAAAGCAGTCTAGGACCTAAGCCATTTTGAATCACGGCATTTTTTGTAATAGGGTTAGTTCTATGAATTTACATCAAAGAATCTATTTTTTAGGGAAGCTATTTCTATTTCATTTTGTATTTTTCTTTTTATTTCGAGTAGCGTTCTACTTTGCTTTCAAAGGTACAGCAACCACCTACACTCAAGATGAACTTCTTCGCGCAATTTATCTAGGCGCTAAATTTGATATCCGTCTTGCGTTTATTATGATTTTGCCTGCTTGGATTTTAGGTTATCTTCCTTACCTTAATCCTATCCGTGAAGGTAAAAGTTTTTGGATTTGGGCCTACACGATTTTCACTTTATTGTTAGGCGTAGGTTACCTTGCAGATTTTGGACATTACGGTTACTTGAACTCTCGACTTAATGGCTCAGTTTTCCAATACCTCGCCAATCCCCTCATCTCCTTACAAATGCTTTGGCAATCTTAT
>JAEYZS010000141.1 GCA_023427925.1 Pseudomonadota bacterium
ATTGAGGCTCAAATCATCGCGACGGCAGAGGTAAGAGGAGATCCAGACCTTCTCTATATCATGCTCAAAAATCTATTAACAAATGCGACTAAATTTTCATCAAAAAAAGATGTCGTAAGAATTGAGTTCGGTGTTATTCCTGGTCCTGACAAAAATACTTACTTTATAAAAGATAATGGTGCGGGATTTGAAATGAGCTACGCAAAAAATTTATTCCAAGATTTTGAGCGGCTACATCATGCATCTGAATTTGAAGGGACGGGAATCGGCCTCTCTTCTACGCGAAGAATTATAGAAAAACACGGAGGAAAGATTTGGGCTGAATCCAAACCTGGAGAAGGCGCAATATTTTACTTTCAGATTTAATGGAGGACCACAGTGGTTTCAAAAGAGAAATATATATTTTTGGTAGAAGATAATCCTGACGACGAGGAACTTACGATAATGGCCCTTAAAAAAGGCAATATCCGAAATGAAGTCAAAGTCGCAAGGGATGGCGTTGAGGCAACGGATTTTCTTTTTGCGGCAGAGTCCTTGCCTCAAGTGGTATTGCTCGACCTCAAATTGCCAAAAAAGAAAGGGTTAGAGGTTTTAAAAGAAATCAGAGAAAATGATAAAACCAAAACCTTACCTGTTGTTATTCTTACCTCTTCAAAAGAAGAAACCGATCTCATTAAGAGCTATAACCTAGGTGCCAACAGTTATATTTGTAAGCCCGTAAACATGGAACAGTTTACGATGGCCGTACAGCAGTTAGGTCTTTATTGGTTAGTGTTGAATGAACTCCCCCAAAGATCGTAGCCTTTATTTAAGCTTGAATCGTTAGAGGGATTTTTTTACTTTCTTTTTTCCCAGCCGGGCTTCATAGGGCGATCTATTTGGGCTGTGAAGTTGGGTTCTATTTTTGATTGCATTAGGAACTCTACTGCTTCGGTTGCCTTGACGGGTTTTGGAGCGATCCATTCATTAAAACTCTTTTGATCTAAGAATACCGGGCTTCTATCGTGTCCCACTTGTTCGATGTATTTATAGGGAGCGGTTGTGATGATGGAAAAGCTTTCGATGATTTCTCCGGTTTCTTTATCTACCCATTCATCATAGATTCCTGCAGCGACTACGATCTGTGAGTTTTCGGGTGTAAAGCCCACCATGTTTCCAGCGAATTCGTTGACGTAAATTGGTTCGATGAACGTTGAAAGAGGGATCAAGCATCTCTTGGTTTCAAGAGGTTTTTTCCAAGTGGGCTTTTCGTGAATGGTTTCAATGCGTGCATTGTGAGTTGCAAATTTTGGCTTACGTTCTTTAAGCCACGATGGAATGAGAGAAAAATTCATTTTGCGAATACCCTTGTTTGTAATCACGTGACCTAAGGTATAAGGCAAAATGCGCTCGTCCCAAATTTCCTCGGCGGGACTAATTCCAAAAAGCTTTTCTATTTCCTGAGCATTGGTTTTAATTAAAAATTGTGCGCACATGAGACTTTAGCATAGTGCGTATTTCATATGGTTTCAATGTCTTAGCCCGCTCATGCCAGCAAAATCACATTTGGGCTAGGAACCATATTGTAAAAACACCCAAAATCAGCGATATTGGAAGTACGGGAAATGTACGGGTTTGGCCATTGATAAATAGTCTCTAATCATATGACTTGTCATGATTTAGAGAGTGTGATGAATGAGTTTAGTCTTAGTTAAGCCTACAATAGAAGAGCTCCGTGAACTTATTGGAGGCGTACATTCTCATTCAAAAGCCCGAAGTTCCTTTTCTCTTTATCCCGATGGTTTTGCTCTGGGCTCTGTTACTGAGTTAGTCGGTGCCGGGAAAACTCATGCGATTGCGCTTTTTTTAAAAGAACACTCTGACTTTAAGGTCGCTTGGGTTGAAAGCCATCTGACGATCAATCCCTATGCTCTTTTTCAGTTGGGTGTAAACCTTGAAAACATTTTATTTATTGAAGCCCAAAAAGACCTCTCTTGGTGTTTAGACCAAACCCTCCAATCGGGTTGCTTTAAGGTCGTTGTCGCCTATACAAAAAAAATCCAAGAAAAAGATCTTCGCCGATATCAATTGATATCAGAAAAAAATCAATCTCATTTTTTTCTCTTATCTGAAAGAGCCCACAAGAGCTGGGTTCCTCAACTCCAATTGCGAGTTCTTAAAACCAATAACTCCATTGGATTTGAAATGATCAGGAAGCGAGGCTACGGATGAGAGTCGTTTGCATTCACCTTTTGCAGCCGCAAGACCTTCAAAGTATCGCTGAAGTTTTTTATCACTTTACGCCTCAGATTCTTTTGAGAGGAGATAACACCATCTTTCTTGAAGTCTCCAAATGTCGATCTCTCTATTCGGAGTATACTTTTTTAAAACGCGTCCAAGTTATATTGAGGAAACTAGAGCTTACAGCTGTAGTCACATTAGCAGAGGATGTTCCCACCGCTCTTGCTCTTGGAATTTATAAAGTAAAAAGCAAACACATTTTACCCATCGAAGCCTTAAAAATTTATATTGATCCGCTACTAAAAGAACCTCCCAACACTTCTACCGAAAAAATCATCCATACTTTGCGGAGTCTTGGACTTAATCTCCTTGAAGACTTTATTTCTCTGCCCTCTTCGGAGATCAGCAGTCGATTTGGCTCCTTTGGCATTATGGCTCAATTAAAAGCGCGAGGACATTATCCTGTAATATGGAAAACCTTTTCTCCGAGTGAAGTGGTGTTTGAGCATTTCGAATTTGATTTAGAAAGCCCAATAGACAATCTCGAGCCGGTTTATTTTAAACTCAAACCTCTCTTGGAAAAACTCAATCTTCGTCTCAAAGGCTGTGGGAGAAGATTAAAAAAATATGATGTAATTTTTAAGCAAGAGTACGCTCATGAAACCTCCGACCAATATTATAAAGTCTCAATCCATCTGCAGCTCCCCTACATTTCAAATAAAGTTGTTTTTCAAATCACTAAAGAAAAAATTGATGCACAGATTTCTATAAGGCCGCTTCGTCACCGAATTTCTGAATTTACAATTGTAGTCACCGAAGACGCTCCCTATTCGATGAAACAAAAGGATATCTTTGATCAAAAGAAGGA
>JAEYZS010000154.1 GCA_023427925.1 Pseudomonadota bacterium
GTGGTAGCGTACGAGATTAGCAGGAAGCTGAGCCATAAGGTCTTCGTCAACGACTGTTGTACACGAGTCACCATAGCCCGTTGTAACTCCGTAGACTTCTTTTTTGTTATCCAACAGCGACTGGAGAAAATTCTGACTCAGTTGAATTCGCTTTTTAAAACCTTCATCAGTGGAAAGCATTACAGGATATTTTTCGAACGCTACTTTTGCGACATCTTCTATCGTTAACGGTCTTTCACCGAGTATGACTTCACTTTTCATCTTTTATACTCCAAAAATCGAAAAAATTGTACCATTGAAGCGGGTCTTTCAAAATCAAGGACTCCAATTCGCTAGAATATTCTTGTGCAACCTGACTCATAAACTCTCGTCGAGTATTTCTTGAGCGCTCCACTTGCGGCTCAACTCGTTTCAAACGAATACGAAATTTATCGCGCTCTCTATAGCAATGAATGACGTAGATCGGAACATCTAAAAGATATGCCATGATAAACGGCCCCTCTGAGATCTCCGCATTTTCACCTAATAAACGAATAGACAAAGTCCTTGAACTTCCTTGGATCGACATCCTGTCACCCATGATAAAGACCCATTCTTTATTATCCACCTTTTCTTTGAGCATAATGGATGTGTCCGGCCCGACATTCCCAACTGATATCAAATTTAAGCTCGACTCTGCATTAACTTTGTTGAGGTAATCATTAAATTTTTTAGCGTTATCATAGTAGACAAGAGCATTGAATTTAACATGAGGGAAAAATCTTCCGAGCGCCCTGCACACTTCGATATTGCCGTAGTGAGAAGTTATGAAGAACGCACCCTTACCTGAATCAGCAACTCTTAATAATTGGTCAACATCTTCTTGAATTAAATTTTCTAATCCAATATCTCCAAACCAAACCGAAAACTTATCTATAGCTGTATTTGCAAAAGAATGAATATGATCTAAGGTAGAGAAATCTATTGTGCTATCCTGAGCAAATCTCTTTAGGAGATTTCTATATTCCCGCGATGCCTTCTTAGCATTTGAGCTTATAAGACTGTAATAGAAACAAACGGGATAAAGTATCCAATTGAGTATTTTTCGACCAGTGAGTTTATAAAAAAGTAGGAGGGTTTTAATACCGAGGATATTCCCGAATTCTTCGACTCTGTACCAAGTCTTATGTTCTAGATTCTTTGAAAATACCTTTCTCCACAATAAAAGTGGCAGCCTCAGTAACATTCCAAAAAATAGTTTTGTATGCATTTTGGAAATCAGGACATTGTCTCTCCACACATTAAAATGAGAAATGCCATTTTCAGGGTAAATCACAGGTACAAAAATAAATTGCGTATTAACACCTTCCCAATAGAGGCGCACCATGATCTCCGTATCAAAATCCATACCTTTGCCAACTGGAACCTTGTCGAGAATTTTCACCGTCGACTTTAGTGGATAAGAACGAAAGCCACACATGCTGTCTTTCAATTTAAAACTCAAAGTCTCAATCCAAACCCAAATGTGTGTGACATATCGACCGTATAGCCTTCCTTTGGGAACCGATTGATCATAAAGCGGTCGGCCGGAAATAAGGTCGTAAGGAAATTTCCTTGAAAGAGTAAGGAGCTCTTCAACTTTACCCAAGTCGTGCTGTCCATCGGAATCAATTTGAATCCCATGGGTGTAGCCCTGGGCATAGGCCGCTCTGAAACCTGACTTCACCGCACACCCCTTGCCCATGTTTGTCGAATGAACCAAAAGCTCCGCAAAATCGAATTTACTACACACAGACTTAATCACTTGAGAGTGATTTGAGTCACTACCATCATTAACGACAAAGACCTTCAACTGAAATTTTTTGAGTTCCTCTAAAATTTTTTCTAGAGTTGCGCTATGTTGGTAGCATGGAATGATAAAGCAATGCTTAGTCGGCATGAATTGCTACAACTCCCTTCGAATAAGGATGCCCCCCTCCAGAGTAGTGGAAAGTCACCTGATCGCTCTTAAGATCTTTTTTGATCTCAAGGTCCACCGTTGCACCAGGAAAGATGGGTCTAAAGAACTTAAGACTTTTAAATCCTGCAAAATTCAGTTTTGTATTTTGGTACCTTTCAAAGTACCGAATCGCCAAATGAGTTTGGACCACTCCCGGTAGTAAAGGTAGGTCAGGGAAATGCCCTTGGAACAAGCCACACTCCATGGGAAAAGAAATCTTCAAATAAACCGAGTTTTCCTCTTTTTGAATCAATTTTGCATCGACTTTATTTTCAATCATAAAAAATACCTTTCCACTTCGGCTTTCGGCAATTTGGATTGAGAGTTGTAAGGAAGACTCGCAACAAATCGAAACTTTCTTGGCACAACAATGGCTTCAAAGTATTGAACAAGATGATTGCGAAGCTCCTTTGCTACATATGACTCTCCAAATTGCTCTAAAACCTCTTTGCCTCTATGGGAAAGAACTATAAGTGATGCTGTCTGCTGGCGCCCACTATCTTCAAGGGCAACAGTTACAGATTCTTGTACAAATTCGGACTCAACAACTTTAGAGTTGATTTCCAATAACGAAATACGTTTTTCTTCGACCTTTACAACATCGTCCCATCGTTCAACGAGATGGAATCCATCTTCAAACGGCTCCACTCTATCGCCCATCAGTAATTTAGGCTCATTAAAGTAAGGACTTTTAATCGAAAGCTCTCCTTCACTAGAAACAGAAAACTCTACACAAGAAAAAGGAGTCCACTTCTGCTCTTCAGTTACGCGCTTCCTATAAGCCACTCCACCAGACTCTGTGCTGCCGTAGACTTCAATCGGCGATACGCCAAAATACTCAATCGTAGTGCGAGCTGCATCCCAGCCAAGTAGGCCACCAGAACTAAATACAGCCATGCAATTTTTTATTTTCCTATCGGTATAAAATCTCTTCAGAAATGCGGGCGTAGTTACCAATGCAAAATTTTGTGAAATAAAATAAAGACCCTCTGGGTATTCAATTGTTTGCGAATAAAAGGCTCTACCCGCAACAATTGGCCATAGGATTTTAAACAATGAGCCGTAGATATGCTGATGCGTTACCGTCGCCACAAATAAATCTATCTTCTGCTCTGACCCAAAAGTTTTCTCAAGCTCGATTACTTCGCAGTAGAGATTCTCAAAACATTTGCTGATCTTCTTTGGAACACCTGAACTTCCTGAAGTAAAATATGTCATCGAAGCATTTTTAGGGATTTGTATTTCGAGCGGTTCTACTGACTCCAATTTAAGAAATGCTTCTTCCGTAAATACCGAATCAAACTCCTGATTGAATCTTTTAAGAGTTTCAGGTTTATTGTTTGGTAAAATGACGACTTGTTTTTTTGAAGACAAGCAGCTAAAGAGCGCAACTGAGAAAAGATAACTATCGTCGAAACAAAGTGCTACTCGATCTCCCATTTCTTGAGCCAATCCTACCGCACTACTCACATGTGCTACGAATTCTTGGTCAGAAACCGCAATTCCATTGGGTCGAACACACACTGTTGAATGAAGGAGATCATTCAGTCTATACATGACTCTCCTTTTCTTTAAGCTCTTTTCTTTTTAAAATCAGCTTACGGCACATGACATCTGCTGCAAACAAACTTCCACTCACAATATAAAAGACTATGTTATTATATAGAAGCCACACTTCGTAACTTGCAAACATGGCCGTATAAAATGCAAGGGCTGAATTCACAAACAACCAACCTGTCCATACAGCAGTTAATTTCCGAATGTATCTCTTCTTGGCTTCGGTTAAGTGATTCTCAAATTGAAGTGCGAATTTTTCGATGATGGGCTCACCTGCTACGAGGCTATAGCTAAACAAGCAAAACACACCGAAGCTCATAAGGAATGGATAGAGCTTAAGTACAAAATCATTTTTAAAGTATAAATTTAAAATGTTGTTGATCAGAACAACCCACAAAACGACTTCAAAAATTTTACCGAAGGAGTTTTTGATTTGCTTGCGAAAGAGAAGAAGCCTTGCGATTAAGACAGCACTCAATACAAGTGATGCCCAGACCACGTCGAAATATTTTACCATAAGAAATACCAGCAGAGGGTAAAAGAAAAATAGAATAGTTAAAAGCTTTTTATAAATCCTGTTTGGCATTTTGCGCTTCAAGTTGGACTTGATTTAGTGTTGCCTCAGCAGCAACAATCAAATCGGCAATTGTTCTTACGCTTTTAAAATCTTCTGGTTGAAGTCTGCGTCCCACAAAGTTTTGCAAACTACTAATCAGATCAATTGCATCTATTGAATCCAAGCCAAGATCTTCGTTAAGCCTACTATCCATTTTGATCTCTGCTGGGTTGATCTCAAAGAGCTCTTCCATGATTTCTGAAACTTTACTGAGTATTTGATCTTGAGTATATTTCATCGTGCCACCTGAGCTGATTGCGAGATAAACTCCGCTAATGTTTGGATGGAATAAAAATGTTTCTTCACATCTCCATTGTCGACATCAAGAGCTACTTTGTATTTTTTCTTGATAGCAACACCAAGCTCAAGGGCATCGATTGAGTCGAGTCCCAGTCCGTCACCAAACAATGGTTGATCAGAAACGATATCTTTTGATTCAATATTTTCAAGGTTTAAGGTAGTAACAACCAGTTCTTTTAATTCATTTTCAATATGTGATTTCATATACTTATTACGATTCCCCACAAATACGTTATAAGCTTCACATAATTTTACACTAGGTTTAGTTAGTCAATTCAATATCTATATTCTCTCTCATTTTTTGAGTCAGCCTACGCGACGCTAACGACGGAGGAATATTGTTGTCGAGGTACTGGTTTACAGGAAGCATAGCCTTCACTTTCACATCAAAATCAACCCTCCGAGAGGGAATCGAGTACCAAGGAAGATTTTTCGTGAGCATGGAAGGCCTCACATCGATTTGTATTGTCCTTACAGGGCACTTTAGACGGAGAGCAATATGAGCTGCACCTCTTTGTAATGCCATACCTTTTCCAGGGACTGTGCGAGTTCCCTCGGGAAATATAATAAGAACGTCTCCTCTTTGAATACTTTCTGAGCAACTTTTAAGCAGAATCTCTGGGTCATCATTAGGAATATACCCCGCCCCCGTTACAACACGCTTGAGGAAAAAGTTGTTCCAAAGCTCCTTTTTCACAATGCAGCACGCATTTGGGTACATGGAAATGAGGGCCACAACGTCAATCAACGAGGGGTGGTTCGCGATGACCAAACAAGATTTGTCTTCCTTAATTAATTCACGCCCGACAACATTAAATCGTAAAATTCCGAGATAATGCATCATCCAAAAAAAGAAATTGAAAGTCCATGTGACTGACTTTCGAATCATGTCTCGTTTCTTTTTTTCAGAGTACGGGAGCAGTGTGATAAGTGGAAAAACTATAGCCCCAAGAATCAGTCCACCGACCCCGAAGACTACAAACGATAGACCTGTCGAAAATAATCTCCAGAGATAGTTTAGCCTGTTGAGAATCTTATGAAACATGATTTTAAGCCTTACTTAATATCCAGTCAGTAGGTCCATTTGCCAGATGGAGCGAGTCGTTTTGTTGAAACAGCCATTTCAAGAACCTGAGAGCTTGGGGAACAGGATCTTTGGACGCATCAACTGCAGTCGAATTCGAAATCTCTAGCCCGATGCCATTTTGATCAAAATCTAAACTTAAAATCATTGCTACAGCAAAAGGAATGTTTTCTTCTTCTAAGCGAGCGGAAAAAATTTCAGGTATTTTTTCGTCGGCACAAAGATATAGAACTTTGCGAGTCGGATTTTCTTGTAGACTTAAATAACTCGATATTAATCCATAAAGAAAGCCATTGCGACCTCCTCCTAGAGAGGTTGTCGGAACATTGGTTTGTTTCAAAATAGACAATGCGCCCACGGCGGTGTTATGAACTGATTGCGAAAATAATGTTGGGGATAGAACTTCGTTATTGGCTATCATCTCTAGAAGCTGAGTCGAGTTTATAAGCTCCCCGTGCCGCGAAGAAAATACGATATGATCGACACTCTTCTCATGCAAGACTTCCAGCGCCAACTCCGCACTGACTTTGGTCAACGAACTCAGACGCCGCGCTTGATTTGCACTGATATTCTTAAAAGAAATTTGCCCAGATAGAATCTCAAAATCTTTTGGAATCGAGGCCCCTCTTTCGATCGAAAGATCAGGGGCCCAGCCGATAAGCTTTTCAATATTGAGCTTATACATTATTCTGCTGACATCAGACGATTCTCGATGTCTTTAATGAGTTTTCTAACCCATTTTCCGTACTTAGGATGAATCG
>JAEYZS010000184.1 GCA_023427925.1 Pseudomonadota bacterium
TGATCAAATCTTAGACGTCGAGCTTGTTAATAAGATTGCAAGTCTGGTTAAGGAATTCCCTTGGAAGCTTAGTGGTCATCATATTCAACATCAAATTGATTCAAAAACTGACGCCAATATTTATCTCTTTGAAACAGAAGATCTCTTTGCATTGGAATTTGAATACTCCCCTGCAAAGTCCCTTGATCAAGAAATCGACGGACAAAGGATCTTAAAGGACTTTACACTTGAAGCAAAGCAAATGGAAAATCTTGAGGCTTTAGGCAATTTGGTTTGTCGCACGATTAGAAGGATTTCAGGCTTTGATCACGCAATGATATATAAATTCCTTGAACCGTCATGGCATGGTGAAGTGATTGCGGAAGATCGTGTGACGACCGCTCAATCTTATCTGAGACATCGATTCCCCTCTTCAGATATTCCAAAACCCGCTCGCGATCTGTATTTGAGAAATCAAGTGCGGTTGATTTCAGATGTTCATGGTAAAGATTCTAGAATTCTTCCGGGGAATAATCCCTACACTAAAAAACCTCTTAACATGGCAAACTCAAGGTTACGGTCCGTTGCTAAAGTTCATATTGAGTACCTCAAGAACATGGGCGTGGGAGCTTCGTTTTCGGTTTCTATTACGGTTGATGAGAAGCTTTGGGGATTGATTGCTTGTCATCACCCTAAGGCTCATTATGTTTCACAGTCTCAACGAAGTCTCTGTGAGATCATTGCACATATTTTTGCGATCCACGCTCAGCTGATGGAAGAGGTAAAGAGGCATAATGACCAATCAGATTTTAATACAAAGCTAAAAAATGTTTTTGAAAACCTTAGACTCAGTAACAACCCTTTAGATCAACTCTTTAGACAGCATCGCACACTCAGTGATGCATTTAATATTGGTGGCTTGGCGCTTGTTTCAGATGATGTTACGGACTTTGCTGGAATGACTCCACTGAGAGTCGATATTGAAGCTCTTGCAAAATGGCTCAAGATCTATATGTATGAGCACAACAAAAAGATTTTGGCTGTAAATAGTATTTCTGAAATTGCACCTGAATTTGAGCGCTTAAAGGATCAAGCTTGCGGAGTGCTTGCAGCATTTATCCCGGATGCCAAAGAATCCATGCTGCTCTTTTTTAGACCAGAGATTGTTCAGACAGTAATTTGGGGTGGAGACCCGAGAAAGCAGTTGGATGCGCAAAATTTTCAAGGAAGAGTTAATCCTCGTGAGTCCTTCAAGGCATGGGAGGAAGTGATCAAAAATCAGGCTACTCCATGGCAAACGTATGAAATCGAAGGGATAAGTTTTATTCGAGATTTCGTATTTGAGGTTTTGATTAAGAAGGACGAGCTCATCCGGGAGCTCAGTGAAGACCTAAAACGGGCCCGCCAACCGTAAGGAAAGACCTTCAAAAAACCCGCCGTGTCAAATTCAAAACTTCCTTGAACAAAACGTCCCTAAAGCATTATATATTCATCTCTATTTAAAAATAGATCGACTATACATCTTTTGCGGGGTGGTAGTTAAGTTGGTTATAACGCCGCCCTGTCACGGCGGAGGCCGCGGGTTCGAGTCCCGTCCACCCCGCCATTTTAAATCACCCCTAAAATTTGAAATTTCCAAAAATGCGAAATCTCGCATGGATCTTAAGTATTTGAAATTATTCAACCTGAGCTTTCACTTCTTCGCCTGAAATAGATTGAGGTCCGTACCGGACAGATGCTTTACACTTTATACCGGAGACATCCTTTACACTTTTAACAAACCAAAAGGGTCATCCACAGGCTCAACCTTTCTACTCTTATCGTCAAAATATCCCAAATCATAATCTAAAAAACTAACAACCCAAATCCCATCCTCCATCTCTTTAATTCCCACCTGCTGCCCAGCAAAAGCTCGACTTAAGCTTACCTTCATCGTCTTGCTACAAATTCGTCCACACTGAGTAACGGTAATGGTTTGATCATGAAGTGGGTAAAAGAGTGGCTCTAACGGCTTAAACTTTTTCTGTGAAGGCTTATAAACCTCTGATGGATATTTATTTTCTATTCCCTCATGAGGACGTTCTTTATTAAAAACTTCTATAAAACTATCAAAGGCTTCTTGCTGACTTACAAGTGTTGCTCTCGGAGGTCTTGTGGTTTCAAGTTTTAGTGTTAAATGCATTCTCTCGTGTCTTCCGTTTTGCTCAGGATGACCAGGAACTATTCTTTCTAAATTAATTCCATGTCTTAACCACCACACCGATAATCTCGTTAAATTGTAAAACGAATTTCCACTCGCAAACGGTATCCCATTATCTGTTCTTATTGAATCAGGCACCCCATACTCCTTAAACGCCCTCTCAAATATTTCAAAAGCAAAATTCTCTCTAGTTGATGATAACGCCTCACAAGCAATTAAATATCTCGAAGCATAATCAGTGATCGTTAATGGATAGCAATACTGCCTATTGCCCAACATAAACTCTCCCTTATAATCTGCACACCAAAGTTGATTAGGACCCGTTACATGATTAAGAGGAGTTCCTTTCGCTTTAAACCTTCTTCTTCCTTTTCGATGTTCAACAAGACCATTACGATCTAACACAGCATGAACTGTACTCTTTGCAGGAGTCTTTACGTCAGGATACTTTTTTATGATTTTTTCTCTGATCTTCGGAGCCCCCCAGTTTGGATACTCCCTTTTTAAATCTAAGATTAACGCTTCAATAGCTATTGGTAGTTGATTCGCATATCTATGCGGAGTTCTTTTTTGCTCCACCAAAGCACATTGGCCCATCATCTTATATCGATCTATAAGCTTATAACCAGTGGGTCTTGTAATACCAAACTCTCTACAAAGAGGGGCTAGTTTCTCTCCCTCCAAATACCTTGCTATAAATTTAAGCTTCTCATCCATCTTATTACACTCCTTCCAACCCATTGGAATTCCTCCTTGATTGGAAAAGTGTAAACTATGTCTCCGGTATAAAACGTAAACTATGTGTCAGGACGGACATTGAAATATCCGGAAATTTCCCCAGTTTGCTACAAAAATGCTACTTGGCTGCTACTTCGGTTTTGTCACTCGTGTGCGATTACTTTTTCTGTGACGTGAGTTTGGGTTCGCGTGTGAGGTGGATGGGGTTGGAACTCAATTGAACAATACACTCAAAGGAATAGCAAACGAATGAGACATCGCTTGCTATTAACTGTGACGATACTTTTTAACAGTCAAATCTCGTTAGAGTTTCCTTTTCTACAAGTTTTAGAAAAGATAAAACCTCAGTCTCCAGCCCATATTCCTTCAAAATCGCCAGTGTCGTTGGCAAAGAATCTCGAGCAATTTCTTTAACAATAATAATTTTCTTCACAGGATTTTTCTCTACAGAATCCTCAAT
>JAEYZS010000227.1 GCA_023427925.1 Pseudomonadota bacterium
CCCCAAGTGTCTACATGATTTAATTCGCCCTTGTACGACTCAATGATTTGCTTGTTTTTTTGAATTAAACTTTTTTGTTTTTCTTCAGGTGTGTCTGTTTTCATAATGATAACAGTTTCATAGGGACGAATTGTTTCAATAGATCTAGCCATTAATAGTTCCTTTCGGTTTCCAGTCAATAAGCGCTCGAGCTCCATGACTTTGGCCCCATTACATTTTGGAGCAAGGTTAAAAGAAGGACTTTTTATGCCACGAAATTAGGCTCTGAGGCAACCTTTAGTTTTAAGAAAAGCGGATCTTCAAAACTGGCCCATCCAAAGATCCGCTTTTAGCTCCTAAGCCCTAGAGATATTTGGCAATTTTTATATAATGAGAAGATGGATTTGTTTATCAAAATCACCTCCGGGACGCGAACAGGAGATGTGTTTAAAATTCAATCTGCAGCCACCATTGGGAGGTCTAAGGCGGACATAAACCTTAAAGACTCCCGGGCTTCTTCGCTTCACGGGAAAATTCTTGAGGAAAATGGGGACTATTTTTATGTGGATCTCAATTCCACCAACGGCAGCCTTGTTGCCGGGGTAGAAGTGAAGAAAATAAAATTGATTCCCGGCCTTGTAATCACCATTGGCTCAACCAATCTCGAGATAACTACAGAATTTGAAGTTAAAAAATCTTCTAAGGCCAATTTAAGTGAGTGGCGAGAAACTCTATTTAACTTTTTACAAAAACAAAACATCGATCAAACTGAGGAGGCCATTCATACTTTTCATCGTTGTCTCTTAGTCACGGTTAAGTCAGGGATCCAAGCAGGTGAATCGTGGATTTTGGGTTACGGGCCTCGCAAAATTGGCCCTCTTTCTTCGGATATCTGCTTATTGGACGAAACTCTTGATGGACTGTGTTTGAAAATTCACCAAAACGATGGCGAGATTGTAGTAGAGTCTTTGGAGGGGAAAACATTTACAATTGATGGTCAGAAGAAGGGTGCCGAAGTCCTTAAAGATAAGCTGGATATACAAATTGGCAATACTTTGTTAGAGATTGGGTACTTAAATCATGAAGTTATTTGAAAAAAAGATCGGAACATTTAAAAGTTTTGATGGTACCGAAATCTACTATGAGGTTCGCGGAGAGGGGAAGCCTATCGTGATGACCTACGGGATCGTTTGCTTAATGAACCACTGGCACCATCAAGTAAAATATTTTTCTGAAAACTATCAAACCATTCTGTTTGATTTACGAGGGCATCACAACACACCTCTCCCTCTGGATAGAGAAAATCTTTCTTTGGATGCGATCGCAAGAGACATACCCTTGCTGCTTGAGCATTTGGGTCACGAAAAGGCTAGCCTTTGGGGACATAGCTTTGGTTGCCAGCTCCTTATTCGAGCCTATGATATGAATCCAAAGATTTTTGAAAACATGGTAATGATCAACGGATTTGCTAAAAACCCTCTGACAAGAACATTTAAAGTCGATGCCATTCACAATGCCGTCGCTCTTGCGAAGCAGGGTCATGACCTCTTGCCGGAAACGATGTCTTATCTCTGGAAAAAGGCCATCACAAATCCAATTGCTATGAGAGTCTCTGCGTTGGCAGGTGGTTTTAATCTCAACTTAACAGGATTTCAAGATATCGAGATTTATGCAAAAGGTGTTGCAAGTATTGATTCGGCAACCTTTTTAAACTTATTCGAAAAGATGATTCGTTATGATGGAACCAACGTCCTTGATCGTATTGAGTGCCCCACGCTAATTATAGGAGGGCAAAAAGACACGGTCACTCCGACAGAATTCCAAGAAGTTCTTCACAAAAAAATTAAAGGTAGCGAATATGCTGTTGTTCCTCACGGAACCCACTGCACTCAGCTCGATATGCCAGATTTTGTAAATCTTAAAATCGAAAAGTTCCTGAAAGCTCACAATTTTTAATTCGCGCAGATGCCGCACAGATGCTTTATTCAGCAATCTTTAAGTCTTCGAGATTTAGCTCGAGCTGATTTGAATCTTGCTTGATTGTTTTTTTAGGCGACATCTTCACCACGTTTTTAGGTTGTGAAGATTGTCCGACGACCTCTCGGTTCAAGAAAGAATCAAGCGTCGCTTCGCCGGATTCTTCTTCGGTCTTATATATATCTGGAATTTTTAAATCCACATCGTAGGCTTGTTTTGCTAAATACTTGATGAACGCTGCCTTACTGCTTGGAGTGGAATTTGGATTAAATCCCATCTCTTCCATGATATCCCCGATCTTTTTCATAAAAACCTCATTGTTCTTATCGGTTAGGGCTATGGATTGTTTGACTTTAGATGTGATGAACTAGATGTCTTCTTAGATGCGTTCTTCCTATATTTTAGACAATTTTTGGTTAACGTTGGGTTAAAAAAACATATAACACGCGATGTTACTCAAAAACTGGCCCTCAGGAACACTAAATGTAGTGTTGTGGTGTAGAACTGACACCTAGATATGTGGATAAGTATGTGAGTCATGTGGATAGTTTTGTTTTTTGACCCTACAAATGTTTTGACATAATCTAGGTCCTCATTTTTAGCAATGATCGGAGAAAAGGGATGAACATACTCGTTTGTATAAAACAAGTTCCAGATACAGAAACTAAGATCAAAATTTCGCCAACTGGGGTAGATACTGCCGGCATAAAGTGGATCATGAATCCATATGATGAATTTGCGGTTGAAGAAGCCTTAAAGTTAAAAGCGGCAAAGCCTGACACGCAAGTTTATGTGTTAACAGTTGGGCCAAAAGCGCGCGCTGTTGAAGCTCTCAGAACGGCTCTCGCAATGGGCGCAGATGAAGGCGTTGTCGTTGATGCACCTGATACTTTAGATAACTACAATGTTGCTAAAGCCATCGCCAATGCTTCTAAAAACTTGGGACAATTTGGTATTTTACTTTCTGGAAAAGCAGCAATTGATGACAATAATTTTTCAGTTGGACAAATGGTTGCAGCGTTTCTTGATATCCCTCATGTTACTTCGGTTTCAAAAGCAGACTACACAGAAAACGGTGCTCTTTTAGAAAGAGAGATCGAAGGCGGAGCCAAAGAAATTCTAGAAGTGGAATTCCCTGCTATGATCACCGCTAACAAGGGCTTAAATACTCCTCGATATGCTTCTTTACCTGGAATTATGAAGGCAAAGAAAAAGGTTATTAAAGAACTCACACTTGCGGATGTCGGAGTGGATACAAACAACGTCAAGGTCAAGTACACTAACTTTGAAATGCCCCCAGATCGTCCAAGTGTTCAAATGATTTCTGGAGAACCTCAAGAGCAAGCACAAAAGCTCGTACAACTTTTAAGACAAGAAGCAAAGGTGATTTAACATGGCAAAAGTTTTAGTTTTTATTGAATCTGCAAATGGAAAAATTAAAAAGAGTTCTCTTGAGCTTTTATCAGCAACAACGGGAAATGAAGTTGCCGCAATTCTTATTGGCGACGGAGTAACAACAGTTGCTGAGGAGCTTAAAAAGTATCCTGTTCAGAAGGCCTTCGTATTCAATAACCCTTCTCTAAAGGATTACAATTCTGCTTTCTATCTTTCATGCTTTGAACAGGTCATTCAAAAATTTGCACCGACCCTTGTTTTGGCTTCTGGTTCTATGTCTGCAAAAGACTTATTGCCTAGAGTTGCCGCAAAATTTGATGGAGGTATCGCAGGAGACTGTATCGAAGTTAAAATTGGTACTCCTGTCACAGCGAAGCGTCCGCTTTATTCTGGAAAGTGCTATGCAACCGCAGAATTCACAGATCAGTCAAAAATCAGTGTTGTTTTGATGAGACCAAATCAACTTCCACAACCACAAGAGGCGGCTTCAAATTGCGAAATTGTCGAAGAATCTTTCACTGCTCCGGCATCAAAAGTGAAGGTAAAAGAAGTTGTGAAAAGTTCTTCCGCAAAACCAGATCTTACGGAAGCTGGTATTATTGTTTCTGGCGGTCGAGGAATGAAGGGCCCGGAACACTTTAAGCTTTTAGAAGAACTCGCTGAAACTATTGGAGCAACTGTGGGCGCGTCTCGTGCCGTAGTGGATGCCGGATGGGTTCCTCACTCTATTCAGGTTGGGCAAACAGGTAAGACCGTTGCTCCAAATCTTTATATTGCTGCTGGTATCTCAGGCGCTATCCAACATATGGCAGGTATGGGCTCAAGCAAAGTGATCGTCGCTATCAACAAAGATCCTGAAGCTCCAATATTTAAAAAGGCAACTTACGGAATTGTTGGTGACGCATTTGAAGTTCTTCCAAAGTTAAAAGAAGAATTTGCAAAGCTTTTACAGCACTAATCATAATTTTTTGTAAGCGAGTAGGGAGTCTTGAGATTTGAAAAAAATAAAATCAACCCTCCTCGCTTTGCTTGTTTTTGTCGTATATAGAGTTCTTTCCATGACATGGCGACAAAGTATTTCTGAAAACCGCGAACTCGACGAAGATATCAAAAGCGGCAATCCTATCATCTTTGCTTTTTGGCACGGTCATGAGCTAGCTATGATCTCATTTTCAAAGCATTATAAGTTTGCAACAATGACCTCTATTAGCCCCGATGGACAGCTAATGGCGAAAGTCCTAAATTGGATGGGGGCAAAAACCTCTCACGGATCTTCTTCTCGAAACGCGGTTCAAGGTTTGAAGGGGCTGATTCGACTGGCTAAGACAGGATATATCCCCGTTGTTCCCGTAGATGGGCCACGCGGGCCAATTTATGAACCAAAGCCAGGGGTTTTTGAACTTTCGCGGCTTTTGGGTGCAAAAATTTATCCTGGCGGTGTTGCGGTAAGTTCATCTTTCTTATTTAAAAAAAGTTGGAACAAGACCTTTCTTCCTTATCCCTTTGCGCGAGTTCATTTGCATTGGGCCGAATCGCTTCCGCCTATCACTAAAGAGGTCGATCCAAGGGATCCTGAGCTTGCTAAAAAACTTAAAGATGCCATTAATGCCGCTGGTCAATCCGCTCTCAAAAAAATTGCACCCACGCTCTAGATGAAGGATACTTTTTCAGTATTCATTTTTTGGAGGATTTATGTCTTTTTTCAATAAATTAGCTGTTGTTGTAAGTTCCATTCTCGTTCTGACTTTGGCCCTCACAACGTTTGCTCAAAACGACGATGTGGTTGCAGTTATCGGTAACAAAAAAATCACCAAAAAAGCATTCAACGACAAATACAAAGAAATGTCCGCAAAGGCCTTTAATCCTCCACCAAAAGATTTGTTTTTAGAAGATCTTGTTCGCTATGAAGTTGGTGTGATGGAAGCTGAAAAAAGAAACCTCGCAAACGATCCAATCGTTCAAGAGCGTATTCGCCAAGTCATGTACGTCGACCTTGTTGAAAAAGAAATTGGTAAAAAAGCGGATGCAATTAAGGTCAGTGAGCGAGAGCTACAAAACTATTACGCTAAGAATCCTGAGATCAGATCGAGCCACATTCTCATTGAATTAAAGGAGCGCGCAACACGTGCAGAAAAAGAAACTGCGAAAAAAAGAGCCAATGAAATCTACGCGGAAGTAAAAAAGAGCAAGAAGCCATTTGAACAATTAGTTAACCTCTATAGTGATGACGTGGTTTCAAAGAAAAATGGTGGCGATATTGGGTGGCACACATCTACGACTTTGCTCCCCGAATATTACAATGCTGCTATCAAGCTTGGTACGAACCAACTTTCTGGTGTAGTTGAGACTAAGTTTGGTTACCACATCATTAAGCTCACGGGTAAAAAGGCATATAAAGATGCTGATAAAGTTCGATTGAATGCAGCCGTAAGAGAACAAAAGAAGCGCGTTCTCTTTGATGAATTTTTTGGAAAGTTAAAATCCAAATATAATGTGAAAACTTTCACGCAAAAGTTGTAATTCTTAAGCAACTAAAGCTTTAGGTAAAATGAAAAAACAAAAGTATTTTGTCATTCTATTTTGGGGAGGGATATTGGCCCTTCTCTTTGTAGGTCTCACTCTATACTTTGACCTTCACAAGCGAAATGCTGTTGCAGACACGGTTTTGGTTCAGGTCAATGATGATACTCTCAACGCACGCGAATTCTCTGAAAAACTTGCCGCAAGTCTAGAAGGGTACGACACGATTATGGCAAAGGACACTTATGTTGTAGACTTTGCTAAGAATAAAATCGTCGAGGATTTCTTGCATAACTCACTTATCAAAAATTGGGCCCTAAGAAATTCCATTTCTGTTTCAAATGAAGAAGTTGATTCTGAAATTCAAAAAATTCGTTCCAACTATCCTGACGA
>JAEYZS010000246.1 GCA_023427925.1 Pseudomonadota bacterium
CATTTGAATTTTTTAAAGAAAAAGGTCTATTCAACCCAGATGTTTCGCGAGCTTTTAGGGAAAATATCCTCTCAAAGGGCGGAACGGAACATCCAATGGATTTATATAAGAAGTTCAGAGGAAGAGAACCCGATCCAAAAGCACTTTTAAGAAGAGATGGCCTAATTTAATAGCAGATCAGAGCAAAAATTTAAAACCTTGGTCTAGTGTTTTATCGGAAGTTAAATTCCGATAAAATATCGATGGAATTCAAGTGGTTGTTAGGCATCGTTGTTGTTCTTTTTATGAGTTCAGTGTCTTGGGCTCAAAATTCTATTCAAGAAATAGTGCAAAGAGGTGTTCGTCTTAACAGGCCTCAGGTTCATTTTAAGAAGAATAACAATCCAGCAATTCCATCTTTTGGATATAGTTCAAACTGCGGTGGAACGTCGTGTTTGCCAGCAAATACGAGAGTCTACTTTTCCGACTATGAAGATGTGAATATTTCAAACAATCAAAAGTTAAGAGTAGGCCATATTCGTGAGATCATTACACCCGATGGCAAGAGACAAAATGTTTCCGGCCAAAACTATACACTTGCCTTAAATACTATTACTACGAGTGGCTTTCTCAAAAAAACAGAAGTCATCGCTCCAATTCCAGAAACTGGCGATATGTTTGTGAATTTTGAAGGTAGAAAGGTTGATTGGGCAATTCCTCTCTCGGAGGATCCTGATAGCTCGAGGACTGAGGTCGCCAAACCTGCTCGGCGTGAGCAAGCTCCCAGCGTATCTCGGTCGGCTCCAAGTGTTTCATCTACGGTGCAAACTTTAGCCGGAGTACCTTGTGAATTGTGTATGCCTGATCAACAAGCTCCAGGAAAAATTGAACAGTTGAGTCGACAAGGTCTTGAGGTGGCAAGACGTAGCTCGACTTCTGTTCCTCAGAAGTATGATGACTTTTTTCTAAGACAAGCGAGACGATCAAATGACCCAATTGCAGAGGCAACAAGTATTCAAAACTACAATGAATACAAAGAATTTATGTGGGCAGCAGCAAAAGAGTTTAACTTAGATCCAGCATTATTATTTTGTTTAAAACATCAAGAGAGTCGAGAAAGCCAGGCATATATCAAAGATAGTAAAGGCAACGTTGTCGGCCCAAAGAATATAGATTGGCATGCACGCGCTGTGAGTGGTTCGGGCGCGGTAGGATTGGGGCAATTTTTGCCGGGAACCGCATTTGATATTAATACTACTATTCCAAACAATAATCCGGGTTTAAGATCAAGTTATAGCAGATACTTGGCAACTTTTAATAAATCGCAACCGGCGAAATTTGAGATTCAGAGTGTATCATTTGCTGAGAGGTCAGCTAAGAGAGGGAGTGCCTACGCAAGATACGTAAGGCAGCGAAATAGCAATGGACTACCTATTCAAGTGAGCTTGGTTTCAAAAAATATTTCCGATAGATCATCAGCAAGTGATTGTGACGATCGATGCGATCCAGTACTCGCTATAGGACAATCGGCCATGTACCTCAGATATATTATCGACAACTATGGAAACAAGTTAGAAAATCGAAGTATGAATCTCGAATATAAAGTATTTATTGCTGGAGCCTACAACAGAGGGCCTGGTGCAATCTCAAAAGCTATTACAGATGGCACAGGACCACTAGCTTGGCAAAAGAATTTAGAAGGTACCGAGGTTCAAAATCATATGAATAGAATTAGAAATTGTATGAAAGTGATATCTAATTAGGAGCAAGATCATTATGAAAAAAATAATATTTATCTTAGTATTAATGAGCTCTGCCGTTCGTGCTGATGATAACGTCCTTAGCCATTACAACAAAATCACAGAGAAGTGCTCCGAAGGAAAATCAAACTTCCAAGATCAATTGGTCGAATTAGATAATAAAATCAAAAAAAGCTTCGAGGGGCTTTCAAAAGAAAAAATTGAAAAACTCTTTAGAGCAGAAAATATATTGGCTGATATCTATTCGTATTTAGGATCTGAAGTTATTGAAGATGAATCCAATTTACGCGGGCTTAAGGCGTGCGGAAATTATTACTCGAAGTTTTTGAAGCTCTACAGAGAAAAATCATTAAATGAAAGCGAGGCCGTCTTTGGAGAGTGGGAATCGTGTTTATTCTCCGACTTTAAAGAACAAATTCCTGAAATCGCAAAAAGGGTGATTGATTGTTACAATTCGAGATCACCAAGCAATTCAAAATAACGAAAAATTCTTAACAGTAAACTGGCCTTTTTTCAGGACATAGGTCTCGGGAATGTTAAGGCTAACTGACCGATATATCCTAAGTGAAGAAAGTTTGGATTTTCTTAATTTTGTTAGTCATGGCGTCAGCTTACGCTCGCTCTTACCCAGAACCGGTGTCATTCGAGATTACCGAAGACCGAAACTATACCTTTAAATCTTACGGATATAATACTCGCGACAAGTGTGAGGCCAATTGTCTTTCAGATGGTAATGAAGTGGGTTGTTTTGGTTACAGTTATCGTCCTGCTGGAATTGCAGGTACCCGTGTTCAAGTGTGTAATATTAGTTACATTAAAAAAGACGGAGTGTCTGAATCCTTTAAGAAAAATAAATACTATTTCGTTACCGGAATTATTGATAAAGATGGTAATTATACTGCTGGTGTTCCTCGAGATGAAATTTTGGAAGCCAAAGGAAAAAGGGTGAGAAAGTTTGAACCCGCATCAACTCAAGCAACAACATGTGAGAACTGTGCTCCTACCGCGATTGGGCCAACGACCGTCCTTTCAAATCAAGTGGAAGAGGTGTTAAAACATAGAACTTTATCCTTTCCAAAAGTGGAAGTTGCTAGTCGCGCAAATCCGCCTGAGCAACTTCCAAGGAGCTTAAATTACACTTGTAATCGCAATCAATCTGAAGAAGCTTGTCACTTGTGTAATTGTTATTTCGAATCGCGGGGCGAACCAGTATTAGGTAAGATTGCTGTAATCAGGACTGTAATAGCTCGGATGTTAAGTCCACTCTTTAAAGCAAATAGTGCATGTGATGTGGTTTATCAACGGAAACAGTTCAGTTGGACAAACGGTTATTCACACAGAGTGATATCCACAAGCCGAGCTGAAGATATCGAAGCGTTCTATGATTGTAAAAAATCTCTCGAAATTGCAAAAGAAAGAGGGCCCGGAACACCGTATTTCTTTAATCCGAGAAAGGTGAGACCTAGATGGGCAAGATCAATGAAGAATTGCGCTGATATAACTGGTCATAGATTCGTTGTTCCAAGGAACCAACAATGTCCATCGCATTTAAAAACGGATCCAGGTGTTTCAGTGAATTCTCAAACGCAACAAAGAGATGATGTATGAGAATATTGATTTTTAGTTTATTTTTATTTTTCTCGCAACCTGCCTTGCCCACGTCGATTACTGTAGTTGATAAGAACGAACCATCATTAGTAGTTCAAGGTGAAAATATTAACATCCAATTACCCAAAGAAGCGTCAGCCGCTCTTAAGAAATGGAATTCCGAATTTAATGTCTTTGACAGAAAAGATTTCTCGCCATCGGTGATTCAATTGTTTGATGAAGACAAAGCGCAACCGATGGTGTTTTTGGGAAACTTGGATGGATCCGGCAGAACTGGAATTGTATTATTTGGAGAAGACAAGAAGTCGCAATTCGTAGTAGCTTTGATTCCACAAAATTCATCATGGATAGTCGTCGAAGTCCATACGACGTCGATGAAGAAAATAAAAGAAACAGAAGTTCCAAGTCTTACAGGACAGCCAGAGTCAGGAGTTCCTTACTATATTCTATCCGCAATCGGGGATCATGCCAAAAAGCTTGGCAAGAAAACTGGTATCCAAGTAGAAACCTATTTGGGAAGCGGTGAAGTGTTTGAAATTAAAGATGGCAAAGTGTTGCCGGTTGTATTGTAATTAAATTTTGCCTGCTAATATCATTTCAACAACTTTTGGAACCTCGGTACTTGCGAGCCCAACATAATGTTTATCAAAACTCTCTGAAATATTAGTTTCTTGATTATTGATTTCAATTTTAAGGCAAGAAGTTGGAACTTGCGCTACGAAACCTGCTGCAGGGTAAACATGTCCTGAGGTTCCAATAGAAATAAAGATATCACACTCTGAAAGAGCATCATAAATCTGGTCCATGTAAAACGGAATTTCTCCAAACCAAACAATGTGTGGGCGAAGCAGGCCTGCTTTGTTGCAATCGGGACACAAGGACTGACCTGTGAGATCATCGGGCCATTCATAGACGTTTTGGTTATTAAGGCAACGAACCTTTTGCAGCTCTCCGTGCATATGTAGAATATTTTTGTGACCAGTTCGATCGTGAAGGTTGTCTACGTTTTGAGTAACAAGGAGAAACTGATTGCTAAAATGCTCTTCTAATTTTTTTAAAGCAAGGTGAGCGGCATTGGGTTTTAAGTTGGGATCTTTAAGTTGTCTTCTTCTCAGATTATAGAACTCATATACCATCTGAGGATTACGGTAAAAACCCTCCGGGCTTGCGACATCCTCAATACGATGATTTTCCCACAATCCATTAAAATCTCTAAAAGTCTTAATACCACTTTCTGAGGATATCCCTGCACCTGTAAGGACTACAATATTCTTCATAAAAGTACTCTAACATTTTTTAATTATGATAAAAGCAGAATGTGGAGATTATTTCGAATGCAAAGGTTTGAATCCTTGGTAAAAGGGCTAACATTTAAAGGTCTTGGCGTAGTCCAAGCACCAAATGGCCAAGTCTTTTTTGTGCGAGGAGCCTGGCCCGGAGATGAAGGCACCTTTGAAATCGAAAAAATTGAAAAAAATTATGGATATGCAAAACTCGTAGAGTTAACTAAAAAGTCATCAGCCCGTCGAGAACCTCCCTGTCCACACATGGGGTTTGAAGATGGCAAATGCGGCGGCTGCCCTTGGATGATTGCAAATTACGACTCACAGCTTGTAGAAAAAAATAGACTTGTCAGTCACTTATTGGAACGTGCGGGAGTTTTAACGGACAAGTCTCAAGTTTTGCCTATAATCGGTTCTGACAAAGAATTTTCTTACCGCAATCGCGCTCAAATAAAAACCGACGGAAAAAATATTGGATTTGTATCCAGCCAAAGCAAGAGCCTTGCCCCCATAGAGGATTGCTTGATCCTGAGCGAGAAAAATAAATCTACTCTGGCAACAATCCGCTCTCAGTTACCCAACATAGCATGGGTGCCTCAAGGAACTTGGAGTTGGAATTTCATTGATATTGATGAAGACGACGTCGAATTTGGTCTCAATCAACGTCGACCCTTTAAACAAGCTAACGATGATCAAAACTTCAAAATGAAGGAATGGCTCAAGGACAAGGTCTCTCAGTTAGATCAAGATCAGAGTGTGCTGGAGCTTTTTTGTGGCTCTGGTAATTTTACGGAAGTTCTGTCTCAAGCAGGATTTTCAAAAATTGTGGCTACGGAGTTGAGTTCAGAAGCGGTACAAGAATTGTCTGACAAAAAGTTTCCAAATGTTGAAGCTTATCGTGAGGATATTTTTAAACCGCATGCATGGTCCAAGTTAAAATTGAAAGTTTCTCCGAGCGTACTTTTTTTAGATCCGCCTAGAGAGGGCTTTCCTCAGATCAAAGACTTTATAAATGAATTTAAGAGCATTGAACACATTATTTATGTGTCCTGTGACTTGAGTACTTTTGTCAATGACGTTAAAAAATTAAGAGGCGCTGGATATGAGCTTGTGGAAATTCAACCGTTAGATCAGTTTCCACAAACTCCACATATAGAGATTCTAAGCTATTTGAGAAAACTAGAACTTTGCAATGAGAGAGGTTGAGAAAAGGGTATCTGTCTTATGAATGGCCGCAGGCATATTGTCGTATTTTACTAAATAAGCCGTCTTAATAGAAAATCTCGAATCAATGGCAGCATTCACTGAAGCTTCCGCATTCACATTGTAATCTTCAGATTTATCCATATTGGGCAAGTACTCAGCCCAAGCTTTAGTACTCAATGTAGGTGTCCATTTTTTTTCAGTTTCTAAGTACGCTCTAAGAAAGTTAAAATTCTCGTCAGTGCCATCTAAATATTCTTCGGTAGTATATCGATAACCGGCTTCCGCGAGGGTGTAGTATCCTTCACTTTGCGCTAGGATATATTTAAGGCCGGCGTCAGAATTATAGCGGCGATCAATTCCCGCGAGCTTATCACTTTCCATATTTTGACCGAGGTAAACGGACAATCTCGTACTTATCGCTCTTTCTAATCTTAGTCCAATATCCCACTTTTCATTTTCTGTGATTGTGTTGGTATCGTTATCTCTGGATTTATTTCTTAAATAAGTTCCAAGAACTTTAACCAGATAAGCATCTAATTTATAAGATAAATTTCCCTTTGTTAAATAGGACTCTGAACGAGTATTTCCATTAGCGGAGACCAGACCTGCTTCCACATCGGCTTTAAAAGGATTTTCTAGTGTTTCTTGAGCATTTATATTTGTGGTTAAAAACATCGTAATTGCAAGTGAACTGAAAATTAACTTGGACATGAATGGCAAACTCCTTCTAAAAAATTATGAAATACTACGGTAATAAGCTCCTCACTATTCGTAAAGTCAAATTAGTAACACATTAAAGGGTATTCAGCGTTTAACGCTAGGCGCTCAGTCAAGGAGTTGGTTGATTTCTATTACTTTTGGTAGAAACATAACAACAAATATAAATAAAAATCACACTTTATAAGGGGAAACTATGATTCAAATTATATTCGCTACTTTGCTATCTGTGGCAGTCCATGCCAGTCCAGAAAGTGAAGCTATTAAAGCTCAAACAGGATGTTATCGAGTGGACTTTAAATTCGAAGAAACAGAAAAAACAGATCCAGATTATCCGTTCTCATCCAAGCCATATCATGAGTGGGGAACTGAGTGGATCGAAGTGGACTTTGAATCCGAATCAGAAATTCATCTTCAGCATGTTTTGTTAACACCCCACGGTCCTTTAAAGCACTGGCGCCAAGAATGGGTTAAGAATCCAACAAGTATGTATTCGTTTAAAGGAAGTAATTCTTGGGTTAAAGTTGCAGCGAACAGCTCGCAAGATAGCTGGCTACAACGTGTTTACCAAGTTGACGATTCTCCGAGATACGAGTGTGCGGCTCCTTGGGTTATCGGCAACTCTGAGGCGGCATGGCATTGTAAAACTTGGTCCCCACTTCCACGCAGAGAATTTTCTGTGAGAGATGATTATAATATTTTGGATAGAGGTAACGTTGTCGTTGTGAACTCTAAAGGTTGGATTCATCATCAATTTAACGACAAAGTTGTCTACAAAAATGGAAACACACCAGCAATTGTTGCAAAAGAAAAAGGTGCTAATACTTATTCAAAGTTAGATGATTCGGTTTGTACGGATGCAAAAGTATGGTGGGCTGAGAACAAAGCTGTTTGGAATGACATTCAGGCTGTTTGGAAAGAAGTTTATGCGGTCAATGCAGAACTCAAATTACAAAGCAAAGTAGACGGCAAAGTTTTGTGGATGCACTTATTTGAGCTTGCCGACAAATATGCTTTAAAGAACTACGATCCAAAGCTATTAAAAAACGAGACTAAAGAAATTATTAATAAATTCATTATTAACTAGTGAGGATTATATGGCTAAGGAATTTATAGAATTCTTAAAACAATACGGGATTGTCGGTTTAGCAATTGCTGTAATCATTGGTGGCAAGCTGAACGAGTTGGTAGGATCGTTTGTCAATGATCTACTGATGCCGGTGATATTTTCGCCAGCATTGAAATCGGCTGGGGTCGACAATATTCGTTTATTAAGTTACAACGGAATTTTATACGGTAAATTCCTTGGCGCAGTTGTGGATTTTACGATTGTGGCTTTAGTAGTTTTTGTCTTCGCAAAATACATTTTGAAAGAAGAAAAAGTCGCTAAAAAATAAGCAACAAATATAGATTAGCTTTTATGACTATAAAAAAGGCTCCTTTGGGAGCCTTTTTTTGTCACTTCGAATGTAAAATTCAGCACTTAGAATTGACATAACCCCACTAGATTTGAGTAGATAGGGCATCTAGTTTGCTATTAAAAGCGTGGGCGGCTCCATGAGTTTAGAGTCGAAATTCTGAGGTGTGAAATGGTACGTAGTTTTTTGATAGTTTTAGCGGTTGTCGGGGCGTTGATTTTAAATGCCTGCGGAAGACCGGGCATGCACGGGGGCCCAGTCCTAGACAGTAGCGAAGGATTTGATGCTCGTAAGAACGATGATCCTTTTATCGGGAAAGGGGAGCGTTATTTAGGAGAGCGTAGAACCGAAGACTCTGAAGCGGCTCAGAAGCCAAACCCTGATGATTTTTTGGTAGAACCTCCGGTGCTTAAGGTAGACTGGGCAACAAAGATCATTCGTTTAGAAGGTAAACTTGCACGAGTATTAAGAGGCAAGCAAGTCATCGAAAACGTCACCTAAGAAGGGGAATTTGACTCTTCAGCTGGCGCAACGATTTTAACATTAAAACAATCGGATAAAAAAACGGAAGAACGTATTCAGTCGGTGGCTACATTTAAATGTATGGAAGCTTGTAATCGATTGATCGTTGACGTTTCATATAAAGCTGATGCTCAGAGCGCAATGAAAAGTCAGCGTTTAGAATTTCATGCTGGGCCGACTCCAACATTAATTCCAGAAGAAGTGTTGGATTTATTAGACGGAGATGAAACGAAACCTACTGATCAGAACGTTTCTATGAGAGAACTTGATCTGCCAGTGTCAGGAGTAAACTCTGCTCCTGTCGCACCATTGAAGTCAGAGAAAAAATCTCGCAAGCGAACAGCAAAAAGAGCTCCTATTCCTCAAGAAAAAGATCCAGACGAGACTGTAGAGGGCGAGGATCCAGCGGCTCCGGCAGCTGTTCCATTTTTAATTACTGAAGAGATGCTGAACCGAGCGGGTGACGATACCATGCGACTAGCAGATTTTCATGGATCAGAATTGTTTCCATTAGATCTGGGTCCAAAATACAAAGGAAAAGCTCAAGGTTTTTATAGTCGATATTGTGCGAGGAAAGCAAAAAACGGAAAGTGTTTGAAAAATGCGTATGGCGCACTTGCCTTAGGAACCGATGTAGCGGCAAACCTCTCTAGCATTGTCCGAAATACCAAGGATCAACAAGGTATCGGTTTTAGATCTGTGGTCCGTGGAGATAGAATATTTTACGGAAGTGGACTGTTAGTAAAAATGATCGAAGAAGTTGGTAAGCTTTACGACCGTACCTATCCAAAAGAATTCTTTAAAGTAAACGATTTGTCGAAAGAAACAGGTGGAAAGGTCAAAGGACACGCCACTCATCAGAATGGATTGGATGTTGACATCGGTATTCCACTTAAAACTAGTGGTGGCTATGATTATAAAAAAATGTGGACGATAGTAAAATCATTTGTGGATTTCGGGTACGTTGAGGTCATCTTTTTAAATCAGGCTCGAATCGTTGCACTCTGTAATTACTTGCAAAAGAATGAAAAAGACTATCAAGAAACTTTCAAAAAATTCTATAGAGAATCAGGTCACACTACACACATGCATGTAAGACTACGTTGCACACCACACAATGATTGCATAGAAAGCAGTCTCCAAAACTACACCGCCGCCAAATTCGGAGTTTGTAAGTAACTTGAGAGCGACGGTACTCCGGCGCGAGGCTCAAGTTACAGTGAGAGCGACGGTACGCCGGCGCGAGGCTCAAGGTACATTGATAGCGAGGAAGTCCGTAAAGACTTCCTCTTTTTGATTCTTACAATAATGAAATTTAGAGCTGTTGATCTTGGCTTCTGTCAGAACCATTTGGATGCGAATGTGTAACTCCGAGTGATTTATTTGGATCATGCGGAGCAAAGACGCCTTTGATTTTCGCAAGTGACCAAATTCTAAATCTTTCGAGGTAGCTATATGCTGCTGGAATCACAACAAGAGTGAGAAGTGTAGAGCTGATCAAGCCACCAATGGCAGCAATACCCATACTTGTTCTTTGTTTCGAAGCCTCATTTAAACCAATGGCCAGCGGAATCATACCCGCAACAAGCGCAATCGTTGTCATCAAGATTGGTCTTAAGCGAGTGCGCCCTGCTTTGATGAGAGCATCGTTTCTCGACATTCCTTGTTCGGTCAGCTGCTTTGTGTAGTCAACAAGTAGAATCGAGTTCTTAGTTGAAACTCCAAGCAACATAATAATCCCAATCCACGAGAAGATGTTCATAGATTCATTCGTAATAAGTAGTGCGAAGAATGAACCAGAAATTGCCAACGGTAGTGCAAGCATGATCGTAAACGGCGTAATGAATGATTCGTATAAACTTGCCAACACAAAGTAAATAAAAAGAACGCCAAGAGCCATAGCAATCATCATGTTAATACCGAGTTCTTGGAAGTTTTCTGCTTGTCCTACAAAAGTAAAGCCCATTCCATCTTCAAGCTTCGTGTCTTCATCAACGGTTAGAATTCTTGTCACTTCTGCCGTAACGTCACCCATACCTGCATTCGATGCAATGTCACCATTGATCTGAACATAACGAATACGATTTTGACGTGTGATCTTAGAAGGACCAACGGTTTCAACCGGTTCCGAAATTTTGTCCAAAGGAACAAGTTTACCATTGATATTGGGAATGCTTGTTTTCTCGAAATGTTGCTTGAGATCTCGCTGGTCATCCTGCAATCGCACTCGAATATCATACTCGCGATCTTTTTCTCTATATTTGGCAGCAACAGTACCGTCGACGAGTGTTCTCATCTCAGACCCGGCCATTATCGTAGAGATACCGAGTTGTTGCATTTTGGCTTGATCAAACTTGACTTGGAATTCGGGCTTCCCAGGTCTGAAGTTAATATCAGGATCCGAAAGTTTTCCGCTCGCTTTGAGTTTGTCTAGGACTTTAAGTGCGATTTCTTCTAGTTTCTTTTGATCTGTGCCCGTAATGTTCACGTTAAATGGTCTTAAGCCGCCGCCGATAGCATCGTAGTCTTTAACAGTCGGAGTAGCAAAGGTGTAATCTTTCAACTGCTCTCTCACTTTGTCTTTAATGTCTGTCGTTGTCGTGCCTTTTCTCTGATCGTAAGGTTTAAGCTTTACATAAGTGTTAGAATTTGAAGCCTCCCCATCAGAATTACCCACCATGAGAGCTGTCAGTTCAACCTCGGGATTTGAGCGAATAATTTCATCTACCTTTGCTCCGACTTCTGTCATCTTCTCGATGGAAGTTCCAGGCTGCATTGAGAGACTCACCATGAATTCTCCAGTATCTGATGTCGGTAAGAAAGTAGAAGTCACAAACTTCGCCGCAACGATACTCGCAAAGAAAACTGCAATACTCATAAACAAAGTTGTGAGCGGTTTCTTAATTACCCATTTGATCACTTCTTCATAAATATCTTCGAGCCAGCTTTGGAATCTATCAAAAGGCATCAACAGATATTTTTTTACAAATCCAGGATTTGTTGTATCGTGTTCTGCTTTGCTCGCTAGATAGGCTGAAAGCATTGGCGCAATCGTCATCGCATCAAATAATGAGATGAGCATTGCAAAACAAACCGTTAATCCGAATTCTTTAAAGAACTGACCAACGACCCCTTGTAAGAAACCAACAGGGCCAAACACGGCAATGACCGCAAGTGTTGTCGCTATTACGGCGAGTCGAACTTCACCGGTACCTTCAAGTGCAGCCTTGATAGGAGGCTTTCCCATCTCAAGATGTCTAAAGATATTTTCGCGAACAACAATGGCATCATCAATGAGGAGACCCACGGCAAGAACCATTGCAAGGAGAGTCATCAAATTGATCGAAAACCCTGCGAGATACATCAATATAAACGCACCAATGAGGGAGTTGGGTAGTGCTAACGATGTAATGAAAGTAGATCTTCCGCTTCCTAAAAAGAAAAACACCACAATCACCGCAAGCATGATTCCGATGAGGATGGTTTCTGTAACGTCATAGACGTTGTCTCGAATTGCTTTAGCACCATCTCTTACAATGCTTAAGCTTGCGCCGTTATAGTTTTTGCCAATTGAAACATTAATTTGTTCCATTTTATTTTTTAAGGAATCAACAACAGCGATCGTATTTGCGCCCGATTGTTTGAAACCAAGTATAAACAAAGATTTTTTACCGTTCACATATGCCCGAGTTGTTTCATCTTCGAGGGTGTCTTTAACTGTGCCGACATCTTTCACTGTGACAGGTACGTCGTTACCCATAAAGTTAAGAACAATGTTTTTAAGCTCATCTACAGTTTGGAACTGACCAATCGAGCGGTAAACCATCTCGCTTTGCGAATCATAAGTTTTCCCAAGTGGGATATTTTCACCTGTTGCTTGAATGCGACCCGCAATTTGTGTTGCAGAGATTTCATATAGATTGAGTTTGTTTCTATCCAACTCAACATGGATTTCACGCTCACGGCCTCCAAAGATTGCAATTTGACCGACTTGGCGTACTTGTTCAAACTGTGGCTTAATGACTTGGTCTGCAAGATCGAAGAGTTCTTGATCATTAAGGTCAGCAGTCAACGACATAATCAAAATGGGTTGATCGGCGGGGTCTACGCGACGAATGATAGG
>JAEYZS010000041.1 GCA_023427925.1 Pseudomonadota bacterium
AATTAAGGTCATGTCCTACAACGTAGAAAATCTTTTCGATACAATTCATAACGAAGGAAAAGACGACTACGAATTTCTTCCGATAGATCATCCAGAAAAAGATAAGTGTGAGTTTAAATCAGGTTATTACAAGAACGCTTGTAAGAGAACGGATTGGACAGACGATCGCCTTGAACTTAAGCTTTCGCAAATTCGCGATGCAGTTAATGCTCAAGGGGAGTTGCCTGATGTCTTGGCGATTCTTGAAGTTGAAAATGTGAATGTTGTTTCGCAGCTAGCGGATTATTTGGGATATCCTAAGTTTTTAGTGACTTCGGGAGAAGATCGCAGAATCGAGCTCGCCCTTCTTTACAAAGAAGACAAGGTTAAACTTAAAGAGATGAAGGAAGTCAAAATTACTTTTCCTGCCAATGTTGGGGTAAAGAACACTCGGAACATTTTGATTGCAAACTTTATGAACTTAAACAACAGAGATGAGATTCTTGGAGTTTATGTAAACCACTGGCCATCTCAAGCATCTCCATCTGCGGCAAGAGTTACTGCTGCAAAACATATCCGTAAATCGATTGATCAGTTCGCAAAAAAGTATAAAGACAACTACCATGTGGTTGCGCTTGGTGATTTCAACACTATTCAAAAAGACAACCCAAAGCCATTCGATATTATTCATGACAAGGATTGGGATAACTCTCTTTTAGATGTTGAACAAAACTATAGAAAAAAGGCTCATAAAAACGATCCTAAAAAAATGTTGAGTAAAATGGCACCTAGCTCTTACTACTACATGAAGGACAATACTTGGAATCATTTAGATCGTATATTCGTAAGTAAGAACTTGATGGATGGAGAAGGGACGGATGTTGTCGCTGAGAGCTTTAGAATTGTAGCTCCTGATTACTTATTGAAACCTGTGAAGTTTGACCCAAACAAAAAAGCGAATGAGGGTCTTGATGAGGGCGCACGAGGCAAGCTATGTGAGTTTTCAGCTCCAAAAAGATATTTCCATAATGCGACCAATCCTCACGCAGCTGGGTTCTCAGACCATCTTCCTTTAGTAGTCAAAATCAGACTGTAATTTTGTGGGTTTTACCCTTAAAGTTCACGTATCGATTAGTTTACTTAAAACAAAAAAGGCACTCGTTGGAGTGCCTTTTTTATTTTGTCGCTTGTTTTGAAATTAGATGTGAAGGCGGTAGCCAACACCACGAATCGTTTCAATGGTTTTACCTAAAGCATTTAATTTCTTTCTGATAGCGCAAACGTGAACGTCGATAGTTCTTTCCGTAACAGTTGAAGTCCCGTTGATTTTTTGGATGAGTGCTTCTCTTGAAAGTGGCTTTCCATCAGCTTGGAGAAGTTCCTTTAAGATGTTGAATTCCATCATCGTTGTGACAAGATTTTGATTATTCACTTTTGCCTTATAAGAATCGAGATCCATTTCAAGGTCGCCTCTTTTAAGAATGTTTCCAGAGACGCTTCCTTTATTCTGATAGCGATTTAATACTGCTTTTACTCTTCTCAATAATACGTTTACAGAAAAAGGTTTTTCGATGTAGTCATCTGCCCCGAGATCAAAAGCGTTAATAATATTCTGCTCGCTATTAACGGCTGTCAGAAAAACAACGGGCAGACTTGAAAATTTTGAATTCGTTTTCAATTCATTTAAAACGTCGGAGCCTTTTGCGTCGGGTAGGTTGTGGTCAAGAATCATGAGATTGGGAACAAAGCTATTTAGTGCTTCGATAGCTTTTTGACCGGCATCTACGGCCACCGTTTTATATCCGTTTTCCTCAAAAACACTAGTCAGAAATTCTCTCAATTCAGGTTCGTCTTCAACAAGCAAAATGCTTTGATTCATGTCAGTAGCCTCCACGTTAGTCATAAAAACAATTTTAGTTTAACATCAGAGTGATTTTAATATAAATTAAGTTTGTCTTAATAACAACAACTATGACCTTAGTCCTAAAAAGTCCGATTTGCTTTCTAAAGGTTCAAGATGCTAATAAAATAAGGTACATAGAGGGTTCATCATGAAATTACATCATATATTAATTTTTGGTATACTTTTACTTTCACACAATGCAATGGCTGCGCACGTTGAAAAGGTTAAAAGTAAAAAGGCTCTGATTTTTCTCGATGGTATGAGAGTGAATAAGGGTGAGATGGTCAATGCAGTGGATCCTTCCACAAAAAAGACAACTGCTGTTTTAAGAATCACAACAGTAAAAGACAATAAAGCGATCGGGCAAATATTGCGTGGAAAAGTAAGAGCAAATCACACGATTGTTCCAAGAAAAGCATCTACGAAAGCAGCTTCAAGAGGGGCAGCTCCGCGAGCTGCTGAAAGAAAGAAGTCTGCAAGCAGTAGTAATTCCTCCATCTCTTTTGGGGGATTATTTGGTATGAGCATGGACAGTATGGAGATTGTAATTCCGAACGCTCCACCTGAGGTGGTAGAAAAGTCAGGAATGGGAATGAGTCTTTTAGGTACTGTGGATATGAAAATTCGCTCGTGGTTATCGGTGCGTGGCTTAGTTGGAATTGAGCAGTTCAAAGTTGAAGCTGATGGAGTTGCGTCATGTGGAACCTGTGAAGTCAGCATCACTTATTTCAGTGCTGTCGGTTGGGGACGTTACCACTTTACTGAGAACCTATGGGGCGGTGTAGGTTTAGGAATTCAACATCCTCTCAGCAAGAAGGTCCACGCGAATTTAGACGAAGACTCCGTAAAGACTTCGACGGTCTATGGTTTTGCAGGCGGATACGATTTCCAACTTTCACCGAACAAATATATCCCTATTCAGATTGAATATGGAATGCAGCCAAAATCTGAAGCCGTTAGCATGTCTTATGTTGGTATTCGCACCGGGCTTATGATAAGATTTTAGCGTAAATGAAGTACCTTATTCAAAATTCCTCTCTCATTCCTATGGTTCGAGACCACGAATCCGTTCAAGCTGATTTATTGATTGAAGATGGTCGAATAAAACAAATCGGTAAGATCGCGCCCGACAAAGACACTAGGGTTGTAAATGCAAATGATTGCTATACTTTACCAGGATTTATTCAAGGCCATATTCATCTAGTTCAAACACTCCTAAGGCACCAGGCTGACGATCTTGAATTGCTCGATTGGTTGAAAGAACGGACGTGGCCGTTTGAAGCAGCAATGGATGGCGATGCTATTGAAGCATCAAGTCTCTTGGGAGCATCAGAGTTGCTACTTGGCGGAACTACGACAATTTGTGATTTTGGTACCACTCATTCCCATGAGAGAGTTTTTAAGGTCGTCGAAAAAACAGGTTTGCGCTATGTCGGTGGAAAAACTCAAATGGATCAAGGAGAGGGTGTGCCGCATCCTCTCTTAGAAAAAACAGATGCGTCTCTTCGTGAAGTTTATGATTTGGGTAAAAAGTGGCACAACTCTCACAATGAAAGAATCAAGTATGCCGTCACTCCAAGATTTGCAGTGAGCTGTACAGATCATTTATTGCGAGAGTCCGTAAAAATGGCTCGCGATAATGGCTGGTACTTGCAGACACATTCTTCGGAAAATAAAGG
>JAEYZS010000100.1 GCA_023427925.1 Pseudomonadota bacterium
ATCAACGACAACTCTTCAATTTTTTATACAACCGATCCAGATATATTCTTTGAGGACATGATTCAATTGACCCGTGTTACAAAACCAGGCGATTCCGGAAGCCTTGTAGTAACACGGACGTTTGCTGTCCTTGGAATCATTATAGGGGCTGATGAACAATTCTCTTATGCTATCCCATTTTTCAAAATCCATGCATTTAAAAATGTCTATATTCTCTAAAGATGTAATCATGAACTTAAGGACACCCTTTTTGCTCGCCGCTATCTTGCTTATAGCCCAAGGTATGAACGCCCAGGTCAGGTTGAAGTACTTCATAAACGACACTGAAATAGATATTCAAGATAAAAAACCTGTGTCTGTGTCGAAAGAGCTGACTGAGCTCAAGACAATTAAAGTGAGAAGTTCATTAGCAACCGGTCACAAACTGGAATTCGATGTTAATGGCGAAAAAGCGACCTTGAAGGGTACTGCGCCGGCCGATATCAGCTTTACAAATGATTTATTAAATGAAACCATCGTAGTAAAGCACTTTAGAGCTGACGGGACTGAAGTTGTCGCAGACGCCATTTCTTTCACAATTGTTGCAGACGCTGAGGAGCAAGAGGATGTTGTCCTGGACATTAAGGTTCAAATTACCAATGCGGAAAATACACAGGAGTTTGTTAGCGTTGTTAATGATCAGGACATTATTGTTCCGGCAAATGCTACCGACTATAAAAAGCTTAAGATACGGTGTGCAAATTTGCCAAAAGACCATTCGCTAATCGTTGGCACCTCAAGGGAAGAAAAGAAAATAAGGAATGACAGAAAAACTGAGCTGACGTTTTCAGAAAATCTGATTGATAAAGAAATTTTGATTCGACATTTCGATGCAGCGGAAAATGAAATCCAAGGCGACCGGATCCGTTTTCGGATCGTACGCGAAGAAGATGCAGGCGGAGAAGATGAAGGTGGTAACAACACTCAGCGAGTGAGCGTCGGAATCAATGAATACATGCAACGTTATGCAACCTACACCCCCACTCCTTTCGGCTATATCGATCCAAATGAGAAAGAGCCAATCGTTCACATTTTCTTTGACCACTTTGGCAACAATCTTTTATCTACAGTTCCTCAGGGAATTTCAAATGCGCAATATGTCATCCACATTATTTATCCTTTCAAAAGCGGTGACGATTTAAGATTCAGCTACTCAGTAAAACAAAAAACAGGGTCTTTCAACAGCGCATTGATGTTTAATAATACAAACGTTAGGACGCAGCTTCCTGGCGGCTCTCTACAATCCGACCGCGGTTATGATGGTATCACTGAACGAACATTCCTCTTAGGAACCGCTTCCGACGACCTTGCTTTTGATATCGTATTAGCGGAAAAAGGTAAGAGCGCAAAAACGGTCCTCGAATCTTATACGATTAAAATGAGCCCCGTATACCATGGATCTTTTGACATCGGCTTACTTCGCACAGATTTATCAAGTCCAACATTCGAACTCGTAGACCTCCCAGGCGCAACAAATGGCGAAAAAGTTGTAAAGCAGACAGACCAAGCTCCGCGTGGCGTTGTCACAATCATGGTTTCCTTTTACACCTCTCCAGTTATCTGGTTAGAGAGTTTGGCTAATCGCACCAAGTTTGGCAAGAAGAAAATACCTTTCTACAAAATGACCGGCAGGAGCTTCCTTGATGATCATAAAATCTATGAGCGAATCTATCCAACTATCGGTGTAAGTATCAGTGACAAGGCATTTGAAAATCTCTTTTTTGGTTTCAATTGGGAGATCGCCCGTGGACTTTCTCTATTCGGTGGCTGGCATTACGGAAAAGTCAATACGTTCACAAAACCTGATTTTGTTCCATCAGAAACTTTAGTTACACCTGCAGAGTTCGAATTTTATCAAACAACGAAATGGAAAACTTCCGGTGCTATAGGCGTTAAGCTTGATGCCATGATCTTAAAAAATTTGTTTGGCAATTAAACGAAAGTGTTAAATCAAATTCTCGGGAAACTACTACCGGACTTTTCAGGAGATCCGGTTAAGGAAAAGGGGGCAGGCTTCGTTTATTGAAAGACTGAAGACAGAGCTGTTGAAGAGGGCGGAGGAGTTTGATGAGTGATGGGTGATAGAGTGCAGACACTAAGGGTATATACGCTATATGGCGTATATTTGGACGTTGGCAATAATACTATTAAGTTATCTGTAAAATGAGTGTAGCCACATACTTTGAATCGTTCTGCAAAGATCTTGTCATTGGAACAAGTCTACGTTCCACAATTTCCACCAGATATCTAAGTATTTGCACAAGACTGAATAAGGACTTTTGGAAAATGGATACCGATACAGGAGGTCGATACATTGGCTCGTTTGGAAGAAACACAGCGAACAGTTGGGTTAGTGATATCGATATGTTGTTTGAAATGCCATCATCCACGTATCATACTTATGATAAATATGTTGGTAATGGACAATCAGCTTTACTTCAGGCTGTCAAGCAATCGATAAAAACAACATATCCTTCAACAGAACTCAAGGGTGACGGGCAAATTGTGCTAGTCAAATTTTCAGATAACATGAAAATCGAAGTACTCCCTGCATTTAAGAATACTTCAAACACATATACTTTTGCGGACTCAAATGAAGGGGGCTGTTGGAGGACAACAAATCCAATACCTGAGGTAGATGAAGTAAGTAATGGCGATTCTCTTACTAATAACAACCTAAGACATCTCTGTAGAATGACAAGGGCCTGGAAATATTACTGCGATGTCCCTATCAAAGGTTTACTGATTGACACGCTTGCCTATAGATTTCTTACCAATTGGTCAGACAGAGACAAATCCTTCCTTTACTACGATTGGATGAGTCGTGACTTTTTTCAATTTTTAAAAAATCAAAGTGAAACTCAAACCACTTGGTATGCAATAGGCAGTGGCGCTTCCATTTATAACCCTGAAAACTTTAGATATAAGGCAACAATTGCTTTTAATAGGGCAAAGGAAGCAATTCAATTTCAAACCGATAACAGAGAATGGTCAGCTAAACAAAAATGGAGAGATATCTATGGAACAAGATTCCCAGAATAAAATATTGGAGTCTCAGATAAGAGAACTTTATGGGCGTGTTGTTTGGACGCACAAGACTCAAGAAAAATGCGCAGACATACTGCTCAGACGACATACTAATTTGAAGATACTTCAAATTAGTCTATCGGCATTAACAACGACTGGGATTTTAGTAGCTATTTTCGGTGATAACAAAGTGATAGGTATCATTTCAGCGATATTATCAGCTATACTTTTCGGACTGAATGCCTACACAAAGGATTATGATTTAGGTGAGATATCACAAAAACATTCGACTTCCGCGAGTGAACTTTGGAATATCAGAGAAAGATATTTGTCTTTACTGACCGATATGAAGTCAGATAGATTAACAATAGCGGAAATTATTGAAATAAGAGACTCCTTGCAACAGGATTTAAGTACTACCTATAGGGGTGCGCCTAGAACCATTAGTTCCGCTTACAAACAAGCTACAAAAGGACTGAAGGAAAATGAGGAATTAACTTTCAGTAATGACGAGATCAATAGATTATTGCCCGAACAACTTAGAAGTTAGAAGAGCTGTAATAGCTAAGACTTGATCTGACAGTCAGCGGTGTCG
>JAEYZS010000112.1 GCA_023427925.1 Pseudomonadota bacterium
GTCCACCAAGGGCTTGAGATGTTTTAATCTGCCCAACTTGAATCCATACTACCGTCATTAACAAAAAACATATACAAACGGATAATACGTCAAAAACTGGAAGTAAGTTCAATTCAACGTCGAGAGATTTTTTATTTGATGATCCACCTACAAAGCCCATAGTGTCTGCCTTTCTTTTCTTAAGTTATTACTTTAAAGATCTTTTCTTTTGTACTGGCTCATATCCGTAACTTAACCAGTTGAAAACCATAAGCGAGCTTTGATTTAGATCTTCTTGTAGTGTTGTTGCTCTGTTTGAAAATACCGCGTACATAACAAGGGCGGGGATAGCCATCAATAGTCCATAAGCTGTAGCGTACATCGCCATAGAAATACCTTGTGATAACAATGCTGCTTTTTCTACCGGGTTTGCGTTACCAACGGCATTAAAAGAATCGATAAGACCTAAGATAGTACCTAATAGACCAGCTAAAGTACCGATGTTACCAATAGGAGCGAGGAAACCTGTTCTTTTTTCGATAGTTGCGTTTTCAGAAAGAAGAACTTCGTCCATTTTAGATTGGATTTCTTCTTTACCACCCATATCGATAGCAGCTTGAACACCTGCTTCTATAACTCGACCAAGGGCTTTAGTTTCTCCTAAGGCTTTCGCGCGGTTAAGAACTGCAGTCATGTTTCCTTTTTTAATATCCGCTTCAAAAGCTTTTGCGATTGATTTGTTGTTTACTTTTCTCTTTAGATAAAGAGCAAGTGATCTTTCAGCAATGATTGCTAAAGATACGATTTGACCCGCAAAAATAATCCACATGACGAATCCGCCGTGGCCCCAAGCGTTTCCGATATTAGTAATGAAATCCATTTTGTACCTCTTCTGATTTCAGAACTCTTTAAAGTTCTGGTTGTATATGTTTTTATTTTGAACCTTACTTGAGTCTGGTTCTCCGGATATGCTAATGAGCAAGGCCAGTGCCAGCGCCTAGACCGTATAGTTTTGAGACAGGCAAAAATTGGATGAATAAATTGTATTCGCAAGTGCCCAAAAACGTCATCAGATCGAAGTCGTGCAACAGAGCTGCAACATTTCTCTCATCGTCTTAAAAGTGATTGCGATAAAAAAACAATCCCACTCTTTCTATTTTCTGCGTAATGATTTATAAATACCAACACATGTTGTTAGTTGTATTTAAAAAGCTGAAACGGGTATCTCTCGTCGGTTTGGTTATTTTAAGTTTTCAAAAAGCCTCTGCGCTAGAGTGCTCCGCACTCTTTAATGACGTACGAGTCGACCAGGATCTTCAGATAAAAGCATTGAATGAGCTTATTGCAATAGAATCTCGTGTTGAAAAAATTGAACGTATTAAAGTTGAGATTCAGTCCGCATTAGACATAATTAGAGAAACAATTAATGAATTAGTCGCTGGGATTGATCATAATCCTGCTGTCTTTCGTGAAATAGAAAAATTATCTAAAAAAGTGGAAAAGATTGAGTCGCAACTTGCGGAGAGAATACAGAGAGAAAATGTTACTAACCTCCAGGAAGCGATGTCGAATTTAAGATTAGTGAGAGCAAACTTTTTTTATAAAGTTGAAAGCCAAGACCCTTACCTGCAAAGAATAATATTTTCAGAATCTGTCGTTCATGATGTCTTCCATTCGCAAAATGCACTTTATGACGGACGCTTGGGAGATCAAATTTTAAAAAGTTTATATCGAGGGAGAAGGTTTTCAACTGACACAAGCGGAATAATTCCCTTCACAAACGATAAATCAGTATTTAAAATCAAGATAGCTGGAACTGCACTCGGGGCACTAAGATTGGCAGGATATTTTGTGGGACAAGATTTTTATGTCGTTAGCTTTATGCATGAATCAAGCCACAATAAAAGAACATCACATAGACTAACAGATCAGGTAAATAGCATTCGAAAAACCAATGGCCATGAACGTTAAGCTCTAGCGAGTTGCGCTTTTTTCTCGATATAGTAATCCCAATCGCCGTGATATATATTAAGCTCACTTTTATCGAGTTCAAAGACTTTAGAGGTAATTTCCCTCAAGAAGTAACGATCATGGCTTACGATAATAACTGTACCTTCGTAACCTTTGATAGCATTTAGAAGTACTTCACGAGATGAAATATCAAGATGGTTTGTCGGCTCATCCAATACAAGGAGATTTGTAGGGCGAGCTAGGATTTTTGCAAGAACAACTCTGGACTTCTCGCCACCAGATAAAACTGAAATCTTTTTGTCAGCTTCGTCACCTGAAAACTTTAACGCACCTAAAAGTGTTTTGACGTGACCAATGCTCGCAGTCGGAATGCTCGAGTGAACTTCTTCTTGAACTGTATTGTTCGGATTTAAAACATCTAGAGCATTTTGAGAAAAGTATCCAAGAGTTGTGCTTGCACCGATACTGAGGTTTCCTTCGGTCTTTTCTGTTTGCCCGGCGATAATTTTAAGTAGAGTAGATTTACCAGCTCCGTTTACGCCAACTACTGCGATACGATCAAGGCGGCGAACAAGAGCAGTTGCACCTTGAAATACTAATTTTTCTTTATCGTCATGCGTAACATAAGTTTTCTTAAGGTTTTCAAACTTCACGACTTCATCGCCACTTCGGGGAGCATTTGGCCATTGAAAGTGGATGACTTGTTCTTCAGCGGGGATCTCGATCCGATCGATCTTTTCAAGTTTTTTGACTCTGGATTGAACTTGTGCTGCATGAGAGGCACGTGCAGCAAAACGTGCGATAAATTCTTCTTCTTTTGCTAGCATATCGTCTTGTCGGCGCGCGGCTGCGATCAATTGTTCTTTTCGAATATCACGTTCTCGCTCGTAAAAATCATAATTCCCAGAATAAGTTGTAATGGTTTTGTTGGCGACTTCAATAATCTTAGAAACAATTCGGTTCATAAAGTCACGATCATGGCTCGTCATTAAAAGTGCGCCTTTAAAATTCACGATCCATTCCTCAAGCCATATGATAGATTCCATATCTAAATGGTTTGTGGGTTCGTCCATAAGTAACACGTCTGGCTTCATTACAAGAATCTTCGCTAGGGCAATTCGCATTTTCCAACCACCACTGAAGGTAGAAGTATCTCTTTGTTGGTCTTCGGGTGGAATTCCTAGGCCAGTTAAAATTTCAGAAGCTCGCGAATCGAGGTCGTAGCCCCCAAGGCGCTCAAACTCAGACTGGGCTTCTCCGTATTTCTCTAACACCTTCATCATTTCATCTTCATCGAGAGGTGAGGAGAGCTTTTCTTCGTATACTTTTAAATCATTCTGAAGTTTCGTAATATGACCTGCGGCGGACTTCACT
>JAEYZS010000163.1 GCA_023427925.1 Pseudomonadota bacterium
ATGTTCATAGATCTGACAGTTTACACTTTTTCAAAAAAAGCAGCTCTTCATTTTTAGCTGATGAGCACACGTTTTGCTTTAAATACTATAAAGAGCTTCAATTGGGGGTAAGTATGAAAATGAGACAATCTATATTTATTAAAGGCCTTTTTCTTACAGCTACCCTTTCCTTAGGAGCATGTAGTGATGTTTCGAACTCAAAAATTAACTTTGCAAATAACATAGGTCATGGAGGATGGAAGTCTTATGATATGGCAAGTAGTGGTTACGGAGAAACTTCGGATGCTTTTTGCGAAGGGCAAATTGGTGATGTGATCGAACTTCCAGACCCAACTGAGCCGCCTGTTCTTCCTCCTCCTCAAAACAAACCAACAATTGCATCAACTCCCTCTAGTTCTACTGAAACCATCGACCTCTTAGGCGCTGCGCTTAATGTTCCTGTTACAGCTGACCACGTCGGTAAAATGGGTCAAGGTTCCTACGATCATGTTCAAGTCACAGCGACTTCAATTCAAGAGGTCGGATCCATGAGTGCAAATCGAATTGATATCGAGTCCGGTACTATTGGTAGAATTAGCAGCCTCAGCGTAGGAGCAATAAATATTCTAGCGCATACAATAGATCACGCGGGAAGTTTTTCCGGAACATTCTGCGCAAGCATAAAAAAACTTAAAACTCTTCACAGTCTTTCTAGTAAACTCACTATCTATGGAAATTATTCTGGTGGTACAAGAGCCTCAATTGACTCCATCAGCAGCATGAGTGCCTTCGTGAGTCTCCATGATTTAGATATTGGATCTATTCATAGCGGCTCATTTAGAGGAAGAATTGAAAACAGCTTCGTTGAGAATGTGAGTTCGTCTTCTGGAGAAATTTATCTCGTAAACTCTAGAATCGAAAAAATTTCTGGCTTTTCCGGTACAATCCATCTCATAGGCGGATCAACAATCGGAAGAGTTGAAAACTCAAGTGTAACAATCGTAGAATAAATTATCGAAGGCGAAGATATAGCCTCTGCCCTATCTTTGTCGCGACAAACAGTGCGCTTCCAACTAAAAAAACTCCCACAGCCAAATCTCGCAACTGATAGACGCGAGATCTGGTTTCCATAATTTTATCTCCCAGGCTCTCAAGGGCATTTTCAAACCTAAAGAGTGTCTGCTCAGTCATTATATCTATATTTGTATCGACCGGGATCGGCAAGTTATGGGGTTGCACGGAAATCATCCTGTAGTTTGTTGAATTGACGATATATGATCTCACCCTCTCTCTTAAGTGCAAAACTAGTCTTTTCTAATTTAAAATTAATTCTCTTAAGCTTGCGGTAAAAATACATAACTCCAAAGTATCCACCAGCAAAAAGAGTGACTCCGATAATCAACGAACTGAGCCAGTATCTATCATTAAGCGCTTCACCCAATAACAGAATAGAAAATATAAGGAGTGGTATTGCACTTAACAGAAATAGGCAGCCAAATACAGCAAGACTGCTTGTATGGGTTTTCAGATCTTTTCCAATTTTTTTAAGGTCTTGGTTCACAAGCTTCAAGTCGTTCAAAATTAAAGCCTTAGTTGTACGGTTAAGGTCAGTTAAAACCTCAGAATACGATTTTTTTGTAGTGGAATTATTTTGAAACATGGTGAGATTCCTTTTTTAATTGTTATTTCCTACGTTCTAGGTTTAGCAAAGGATGGACCGAGCTCTAATCGCATTTATTGAATCTGAACTTATCAAGAGTCCCCATTTTGACCTGTAAGTGGCAACTTTACTCATTACAAATAAAAAAGCGCAGCCAAATGACTGCGCTTTTTTAATTTCAACAAAGTGAGTCTTTTTATCTTTGTTGTTGTTGCTGATTTCCTTGTTGGTTTCTATTCTGTTGGTTTCTGTTTTGCTGTTGATTTCCACTGCCGCTTTGAGCCTGTCTAGACTGATTGTTCTGACTTCCTTGATTTTGGCGGTTCTGGTTATTCTGATTGTTTTGCTGATTATTCTGGTTATTGCTTTGGTTACCTTGATTTTGATTTCGTTGTTGCGTCATCTTTCTTCTCCTTTAAGGTTAGACATCATTGTCTTACCTTCTAATAAAGCAATATAAAGGCCAACCGCTGATGCCGTTTAAACTGCTTTACAGAATTTGTCTGGGACAGAAATTCCTCTCTATGGGAACATCCACCTATATTTGTGCCCTCCGCTTCTTTTCGTAAACTCTTTCCGGTGTGACATTTGCCCCGGCGTGGGGCGATTTGTTCCGGCTTGTTTCGGTTAAATGTGAGTGAGGTCTAATTAAGCCGGGCCCATATTTTGCTTTTATATCAAAGGAGAACAAACAAAAAAGGAAAGGATGTGTCCCTATGTCAATTTATGAAATACTCCAAAAAGATCACGATACTGTTAAGAGGCTGCTGTCCGAACTGTCATCTTTGACTGACAGTAATATCGAGACGAGACATCAATTAATTGATGAGATTAGAAACGAGCTCGTTCCTCACTCACGCGCAGAAGAAGCTGTTTTTTATAATGCACTCAGAAGTCTAGATGAAGGTAAAGAAGTTATGCATGGCTATAGGGAACATCTTGAGGCGGAAACACTCTTACGAACTCTTCAGTTGATAGACAAGGTTGGTGCAGACTGGAAGGCTACCACTGAAAAGCTTCGTGATGCTATTGAGCACCACATCGCAGAAGAAGAGACAAAAATATTTGCAATTGCCAAACAAACACTTACTGACGAAGAAGCAAATAAAATTGGCGAAGCGTTCTTGGCTTTGAAACCAAAAGTTCAACAAGAAGGCTTTATGAAAAACACCTTCGATCTTGTAGTCAATATGATGCCTCCAAGATTCAGTTCTAAATTAAGTAAACAAAACATCTCAAGCCGCCTATAAAATAGGTTATCCTATCCAACATAAAGAGGAGCTTTGATATAAGCTCCTCTTTTTTTACCTAAATCCCTTCTCTATATTAATTATCGATTTCCGAAAGTAATTTTATCTTTTGCTTCACTTTAAAGTAATCTTTCCACGGATCCTTTCGTCCTTTAAGATGTCTCGAAATATTTTTGAGTTTAAACTGGTCAGGCTTAACTTTGGATAGGTCTTTCCAATCTATTGGAAATGCGATCGAACCCGTCTCCCTTGCTCTTAAAGAATAAGGGGCAATTGACGTTGCACCAAATCCGTTTCTTAAGTAATCAATAAATATTTTTCCCTTTCTACGAGCCTTGGACATATTGACTAGATACTTATCGGGATAAGTATCTACGAGTTGTTGAGCGATGGCCTTTGTAAATGATTTCACAGAGTTCCAATTGTAGAGTGGTTCAATAGGGACGTGAATATGAAAGCCCTTACCGCCTGATGTTTTTATAAAAGATTTTAGTTTTAGTTGATCCAGTATTTCCTTAACCCTTAGCGCTGCCTTTTTCACTTCAGCCATACTCACATTGGGCCCGGGATCCAAATCAAAAACAATAAGGTCAGGTTTCTCGTAATGCTCCACATGTGTTCCCCAATTGTGAATTTCTAAAACGCCAAGTTGGGTAAGAGCAATAATCCCGGGCAAACTATCGATATAGTTGACGCTCTTAGTACTACTTTCTTTGTAATCCACTGGGTATTCGTAAATAGGATCATCCTTTTTGTCAGGGATGTACTTTTGAAAGAAGCATTCTTTGTTGATGCCATCAGGACACCGTAACAGAGATAGCGGTCGCTCCGAGATATGTGGCAAGATTAAATCTTTAACAGTCACGTAGTATTCTGCAATCTGTTTCTTAGTGATTTTAGCCTTGGGTATTAAAATTTTGTCGGGGTTTGAAATTTTTAGTTCATCTTTCTTTTGTTCAGAGCTTTTTTTCGGAGACTGAGATTTCTTTTCGACCATCACTTCCTTTGCGGGCTTGTCTGATCTAAGAGCCTTAAAAGATGCTTGTCTTAGTATATGATCTTTTGTCCATCCCCTAAAATCTATCTCCGCTAAAATTTGAGGTTTAAGCCACGTGACGTTTCTTTCTTTTTTTCTATCCGCAAAGGGCGAATCTTCTGCTTTGTATTTTTTAAGTTTTTTAAGCATCTCAGGAGTATTTTTTGAGTTAAAGCCCGTGCCAACCTTTCCGACGTAGATCAGCTCTTGATCCTCGTTGTAAGCTCCAAGCAAGAGAGACTTAAAATGGCGCGCATCGGATTTGGTGTACCCACCAATGACAAACTCTTGTCCATTTAAACATTTTGATTTCAGCCATTCTCCGCGACGCCCCCCACTGTACGAAGAATTTTTGTCTTTAGAGATAATTCCCTCTAAGCCCAGCTTACAGCTGGCCAACAGCGTTGCACCACCCGGAGTAGCAAAGTGATCACTGAAGAATATCCTCTTCGATTTGGTTTTTTGTAAAAGCTTTTTGAGCAGAGCCTTTCTTTCAATAAGGGGATAATCCCTTAGATCCTCTCCGTTCAATTCAAGAAGATCAAAGACGTAATAGGAAAGATTTTCGGTGTTTCCTTTTTTTAGATTTTCTTGCAACAAACCAAAATCGCTTCTTCCTTCCTCGTCTAAAGAGACTATTTCACCGTCAAGCCAGGCGCTCTTGGCATTTATTTTTTTAGCTCCTTTGACAGCGAAAGATATTTTTGGGTCCAATCCAATGCAGAGCGCGTATAAAGTTTGATTTTTGATCCTTGAATATGGCAAAGGGTTCGGTAGCCATCGTACTTGATCTCATGAATCCATTCTTCACCTTGAGGCGGGTCCGAGACTAGGGTTGCTAGTTGTAAGTCAATGTCATCGATAGACAATTTATATTTTTTAGGTCCTTTCCGAGGTGGTTCTTTAATTTCTTCTTTTTTCTTTTTAACTTTATCCCTGTCTTTATCTTTTTCCTTGTCTCGATCTTTTTCTTTTTCACTTTCTTTTTTCTGATTAGCTACACTGAAGGGCATCTTTTTGGTGATATCAATTTTGGAGTTGGCCTCCTTATCCGCATCCTTTATCAATAGCCATTGCGGTTTTTTGTCTTTGGTTTTCATCTTTACCAGATGCCAACGTCCCTTTAACTTCTCACCCTCAAGTTCAAATTCTAGACTTCCTCTTTTTAAATCTTTTTGAGGATTTCCAATAGGCTTCCATTTTCCACGATCCCAAAGAATTACTTTACCTGCACCGTACTCGCCTTTCGGGATGGTTCCTTCAAACTTACCATACTCTACAGGATGATCTTCCACTTCGACCGCCAGTCGTTTGTCTTTAGGATTAAGCGATGGACCTTTTGGAACTGCCCAACTTTTCAGAACTCCGTCAAGCTCAAGTCGAAAATCATAATGGAGTCTTCGAGCATGATGTTTTTGGATTACATAGGTAAATTGACCTTTTGAATCTTTTTTACCTTGAGGCTCCGGAGTTTTCTTAAAGTCACGCTTTCTTTTGTACTCGACGAGAGCCATTCTTTTTTACCTTTCGTTTGGTCGTTGTAGTCTTTTTGGTTTGCTTCAAACTCTTTTTTAGTAGCGGCATAAGATCAATGACCTGTCGATCACCAGTAGACTCTGGCTTGTCTGGAGTTTCTGATTCGATACTTTTTCCACCTTTTACTTTGGCCTTAATCATTTTGAGCAAGTCGTCTTTATATGTGTCTTTATACTTTTCGGGCTTCCATTTACTTGTCATGCCTTCGACGAGTTCTTTTGCCATCTTTATTTCGCGATCAGAAATTTTGACTTTGTCCAATTTATCGTCGTTAGGAAGTTCAATTTCATCGGCCTCGAGAATTTCCTTGGCATATCGCATGATCTCAAGCACGAGATGTTCACCTCGCGCTAGAATTGCCACAAGTTTCTGCTTACCATGCATAACGATTTTTCCTATTGCGACTTTGTCAGTTTTTTCCATAACTCGGCGAAGAAGTTCATAACCCTTTACTCCGTTTTTTGCAGGCGCGAGGTAGTACGGTTTTTCAAATAAAATTGGATCGACTTCACCTAGATCAACAAAATCCTCAATATCGATATTTTCTGAGGCCTTAGGATTGGCTTTTTCAAAGTCCTTATCAGTGACTAAAACAAATTGGTCAGGCTCATATTCATAGCCCTTTACGATGTCTTTTTTAGACACCTCTTTACCAGTATTTTTATTATATTGCTTATAACCAATTCGACCGTAGTCATTTTTATCTAACAGGTTAAACTGAATAGACTTCTGTTCCTTTGCACTGAATACAGAAACAGGAATATTCAATAAACCGAAACTTAAAGTTCCGCTCCACATTGCTCTTGGCATATATCCTCCATTGCAAATTAAATCAGCAATAAGGATGCCAGCTCTAGCTCAAATTCATGCTAGTGCTACTACAATCGATGGGGCATTAAGGACCTTTAAAATAGATTTTTTATAAACCTCTGGGATCCCAAATTTCATTAAATATTCTTCACAAAAATATAAAACAACTCCTAGAATATTAGATGGGGGGATTCATGAGTGTTTTTAGAATACAGGTGATATTTGTTTTCTTTTTATTGATGGCTGGTTGCTCGACTGCGCCAGTTTATGAGTCATTACCAACTTCGGTCCCATCTACAGAAAAATCTCAACAATTAGAAAAACGTGAGTATCCGAAAAAATTAGTTCCAATAAAAGACCCCAATCATGTTTTACTCGATCATAAATATTTTCAGATCGGTTACGATAAACAGTATCGATTGCCACGGTATGTTCGATACACAGTTACTGCTGAGCAACTGAAAAACAAAAATGCCAAACGTAAAAATAAATTTATACCCGATCCAATCTTGGCAGAAAAAAATCTCCATCCCGTTGTCACAAAGGACTATGTCAAATCCGGTTACGATCGCGGACACATGGCACCTTCTGCGGACTTTAGTTTCAGCCAAGAAGCCAATAACCTTACGTTTGTAATGTCCAACATGGCTCCCCAATCTCCTAATCTCAATCAGAAAGCGTGGAAGAGGCTCGAAGAGCAAGTTAGAAAATGGGGATGCGGTGAAGAACGGATCACTGTTATAACTGGCCCAATCTTAACGCCAAACCTAGCCAAACTTAAAAGTGGTATTCCCGTTCCTGAGGAGTTCTATAAAATTGTAATTGACGAAACTCCACCTAAAAAAACTTTGGCCTTTATCTATAATCAAAAAGATGATCATAAGGTCAAATATCAAGAAAGAATCACAACTTTAGAAAATGTGCTTCAAAAAGCTAATCTTAATCCAGGTCTTTTTATGGAGCATGACAAGAACATACGAACTATTTCGTCACTAAATGATTGGAAAGAGGCCGCTTGCGGTCGATAAAATAATATATTGATCTTAGGCCAACTCTCCGCTATTTCATTGGTTTAGCGGAGGCCTTATGATTAAGTTTTTTGTTTTAGCTATTTTTTCCATTCAATTATTATCAACAAATGCTTCTGCATCTCGTGACTCTGTCGCGATATTTCATAGACCCAACAAAGTTGTCATACTTCTTAACGAAAAAAATGGAGCGCCACGATTACACGCTCTTATGAAGTCGCTTGGGGCCGACCAAAATTTTGTTTATGAAAGCTACGATAGGAATCTACGCATCAAATGTGCAAGAAATGAAGAAGAATCGACTTGCACCTTCGCAGTGGAGACAGGCGGCCTTGGAACAATCGGTAACAAACGTGTCGACGCTCTAATCCCCGCCATTGAACTCAACATCCAAAATGACTATTCAATGCATTTTGAGAGCTCCATGCAGGATAAATTTCGCGTTATCATCAACTCCGATGGACTCGAGTTTGTCGGCACTAAAAAGTAAAAAACTAGTTTAAAGGGTCTACGACAACTGCAGGACCAGCTCTTGATGGCGTAAGAGGTGTGGTGGCAGTTTCAATATTTCCATCAGTTCCATATTTAGTTATGTCCTGGTTTAATGTCGATTTGTATTCTACTTTTGCTCGATTAGACAGTTCATTGGCGCGCATAAAAGCAGTATGAGCAGAATCATCGGATCTTATAATAGTAGCACCTATTGCCACTGATCCCTCTGAGGTTCTTTTGGCAAATACGGTTTCATATTTTTTAAGTTGTTGATCTTTAAATCTTGTGAAATCAAGTTGTGCAAGTCTCCTTTCGGACTCTGTTAAGGAGAGCCTGAATGAGTCTGGTAAATCATTATATTTAAAAGCTCGTCTCAAATCTGAGTGACTTCGGATCGTATTTGCAAATCCGCCCTCAAAGATCTTTTTTATTTCTGGATTACTGTAAACAGCATCACTAATTCTCTGAGAAATCTGCTGCACGACTGCTGGATTGCTTTCAGGTAGAACAACTACAAGCTCATCCCCTCCAAACTTAAAGAATACATCATCTGATCTTAGAGTTTCTCGAATTGAGCGACCCACTTCAGAAAGGTACTTGTCCCCAGTGAGTAGCCCACCATCAAAGTGGTTAACTAGCCCCAAATCGTTAACATCGATAAGTAGCATTGAGCCTTTTCCTTTACTTTGATCAACTATGTCCGCAATAATTATTTTCCCAACTTCTCCATTAGCATCGATCGCTCGAGTCTTAGAATCCACAGGCACTTCTCGATCCTCGACATGAATTTTTCCATCCGCACCTACAACCTTTCTTTCGTACTTTAAAACATTAGTCCCGCTTGGTAATGTGACTTCCCTTAAGGTTCCATTTCGTGAATGCAACAACACTCGCTGAGGGACTTGTGCCACTGTGGTTCCTACTCCACGAACTGCACTTGCTGCGATATCCAAGCTTTCTGCTAACGACAAGTTTTTGGTGGCTTCTGCTTCCTTTAGAGCTTTTAGGAAATTATTTGTTGAACGCGCAACAGTAGCTGCTCCACGAGTGGAATTTATTGCAATGCCCGCTCCAATAGCCGCCAAAAATACTTCATCCACGGCTCTGCAGATGATTTGCGTTTGTTCCTTTACAGGCTTACAAAAAAATCCTTTTGAGTGTTCTATTAATCCATTTTTTAGATCAACTGCATATTGCTTAAATCCTTCCCAATAGGATTTAGCTGTCTCCCACATTTCCTTATTTCGTTTCGCTCCGTGATCTGCAATTCGGCTCGCCATCTCAGATGGAGAAAGATCTCCCGCAAGGGCAGCTTGATAATATCCAAGGTTATGTTGAATTGCCCATTTAGGAGTATGGTATAGTACGATCTTAAAAAAATCATATATTCCAGTAATGCCTCCAACAATGAAATTCCTATGACCTTTTAAGCAACCCAACATCGGATCGAGAATACTATCGTTAATTTTATTGGAACGACATTCTTCTTCAGTAATGTCTGCTAATTGACTTGCAAATTGGTATAGCGGAGTTTCCACTGCACATTTAATGTCCTGAAGTGGATTGGCCTTTACTGACATGCTAAGCAAAATGGTTAGAATCAAAATTACTTTATTCATGGGCCAACACCCAGCTTCTTAAAGTTCTTTTGATTTTAGAAAATTCAGAATCGTGATTCTTTGAAA
>JAEYZS010000187.1 GCA_023427925.1 Pseudomonadota bacterium
ATATAGGAGTAAGCGTAGTTTTTTAATTCTGCTAAAATGGCGTGATCGTGAATAGTCACAGCCCAAAGATCGTTTTTATAATTTGAGAAAACATATGAGCTTTGAATAAAGACAAAAGCTAAGAGAATAAAACCAGCGGCTGTAAAATTTAAGCGCTTTAACATGTGAACCCCTCCCACATAGCACAAAAGCCTATCATTAGTAGGAGAGGAGTAAAGTATTAAATATCTTTGAGATTAAAAAACATTAGACAGAGACGTCGTAGTCCCTAAGAGCACTTGTTAGAGAGGTTTTCTTATCCGTGCTCTCAGATCTCTTTCCGATGATGAGTGCGCATGGAACCTGATATGTCCCTGATGCAAATTCCTTAGGTTGAGAGCCCGGAATTACAACGGAATTCTTTGGAACTCTGCCTTTAAAAACCTGAGGTTCTTTGCCGGTCACGTCAATAATTTTAGTCGAGGCTGTGATCGTAACCCCTGCTCCGAGGACAGCACCTTCTTCGACAAGAACTCCTTCTACGACGATACAACGGCTACCTACAAAAACGTTGTCTTCGATCACAACAGGTGATGCTTGAAGAGGCTCTAATACGCCACCAATTCCAACGCCACCAGAGAGATGGACGTTTTTACCAATCTGTGCGCACGAACCAACGGTAGCCCAGGTGTCTACCATGGTTCCTTCATCCACATAAGCACCAATGTTGACATAAGATGGCATAAGGATAGCACCTTGACTAACATATGCGCCTCGGCGAACTAAGGCATGAGGAACCACTCTCACACCTTGGTCAACGGAGAATTTTTTAAGAGGGATTTTATCTACAAAATTAAAAATTCCAGATTCCATCTCAACCATTTTTTGGGTTCTAAAATAAAGTAATATAGCTTCTTTCACCCATGTGTTCACTTTCCAGCCATCAGAGGCCTTTTCTGAAACGCGAATCTTTCCTTGATCAAGAAGACCAATGGTATTTTGAACAGCTTCTAGGACTTCTTTCGAATTTGTGTCCAACTTTCCTTCAAAGGCATCATGGATTATTTTTTCAGACATTGTTTACTTTTCCTTTTGATCGTCAGCGCATGGCTGATTTTTTATTTTTATGGTTATTGGATTTTTCTTAAGCCATTTTTTCAGTGACTTTGAGAGCTTCTAAAATAGCTGACACATGAGTTTTTAAAATTTCCTCGCAATGAAGTCCTCTTTTTATTTCATAAGTTAATGTAGGGACATCTCTTTCAAGGCCCGCGTAGGTACCCAAACAACCTGGCGTCGGGTAGCCGATATCCTCTTGGATTTCGTAACCTGTGAGCTTTTGAATGGCCTCGGCTTCTTTTCTGCATTTTCCGTTGATATTGAGTAAAGGATGCCAAGAGTGGAGGCTGTAAATAATTCTAGGCTTTTCTTTTTCAATAAACTGAGTCAGCGCTTGGTTTTCTGGTTCGGAATTGGCGTGGTGACCAGGAAAATAGCGCGGGTTTAAAACCTCAGAACTCCAATCTTGTGTCGGAAGGTTGCGATTTAAGTCGACACCACGAGCATTTTGGCGAGTTTTTGCTAAAACTCCATCCATATTAAGAGCTGGGACAAGGGTCATTTTGAGTTTATAGGTATAGGACTTTTGAAAAGCATCGAATAGGCCGTAAGCTGCCTGAACACCTTCCACTTCGTCACCGTGAACTCCACCAATGATCATCACATGAGGATATGGCAAATCCCACTGATAGGCGGGAATAGGTAACCCGGTGGATGTATTTCCTAAAACAAAGCTTTTCATCTAAAAGTCCTTTTCGAGCTAATTGCACTTATGATATGTAAACTCTTTCTATATCAGAAATGGATGGGATGGGCAAAACCGAAATGTCACAAATATGCGTTAAAAAATTTGGTGGAACTTCAGTAGGATCCGTCGAAAGAATCGATTCGGTTGCAGAGAGAATTCTCAATGAATCCAAAGTCGATCCTCGTCCCACTGTTATTGTCGCAAGTGCAATGTCGGGTGAAACAAATCGTCTTGTTGATTTGGCGAATAAAACTTATTTGGGATACCGCGGACCAGCCTATGATATGTTGGTGGCTTCGGGGGAGCAGGTCTCAATTGCACTCCTTGCCATGGCACTTGAGAAAAAAGGTTTAAAAGCCAAACCTTATCTTGCATACCAGCTCGGTATCAAAACTGATTCCATGTATTCTCGAGCACGCATAAAAGAAATTAAAACTGACGTCCTCATGAGAGATATTAAAAATGGGATCATTCCAGTGGTGGCGGGCTTTCAGGGAGTCGATGAGTTTGATAATATCACAACTCTTGGTCGAGGCGGATCAGATACTTCTGCAGTGGCATTGGCTGTTGCCTTAAAGGCAGCAGAATGTGAGATTTATACTGATGTACCTGGAGTGTATACAGCGGATCCGCGACTGGTACCGACTGCTAAGAAAATCAATAAATTGTGTTTTGAAGAAATGGTTGAAATGGCCTCATTAGGCTCAAAAGTTTTACACATTCGAAGTGTAGAGATTGCTGCAAAATTCCAAGTGAAGTTGCATGTGAGATCTACGTTTGAATCGACAGAAGGAACATGGATTATGAGTGAAAACGATTTTGATATGGAAAGTCCTGTTGTCACATCAGTGACTCACGATGCAAACACTGCGATCTTTAAATTGGCACCGATTCCCGCAGGTGCAAATACGTTAGCTGATCTTTTTTCTGATCTTTCTCAAAAAGGAATTGTCGTAGATGTGATTTCACAAAGTGAACTTTCGCAAGGACAGCAACTGGCCTTCTCTGTTCCATTGGAAGATATAATTCCCACAAAACAAATCCTTGAAAAGAAATTCCCACAGGCCGACTGCACAATGATGGATGATGTGGCAAAGGTGAGTATCGTCGGAGTTGGGATGAGAAACCACCCGGGTGTTGCAGCAAAATTTTTCGATGTCCTTGCGAAACATAATATTTCCATTCATCTTGTTACAACATCTGAAATTAAAGTGAGTGCAATTGTCGAAAGAAAAGACTTAGAAAAAGCTGCAAAATCGCTTCACAGTGCGTTTGGACTAGACCCAAAGGCAGAATAAGGCACAATAAGCTCTATGTTGGAATTTAAAGACAATGGCCTATATTTGGGCGGAGTTTCCCTCTCATCACTTGCTAAGAAGCAGGGAACACCGTGCTACGTCTACGATATTGATGGCATGGTTGCACGTTTAAAAGAGTTGAAAGACGCTTTTCAAGGCAAAGCAGAAATTCACTATGCTGCAAAAGCCAATTCCAATATTGAAATTTTAAAAGCTTTTAAGAAAGAAAAAATAGGTGTCGATGTTGTTTCTTGGGGAGAAGCTCAAGGAGCTGTTGAAGCTGGCTTTAGCCATAAAGATATTATTTTTTCTGGAGTGGCAAAATCTGAAGAAGAGCTCTTAAGAGCAATTAAATATCAAATCAAACAGATCAATGTGGAGTCTCCACAAGAGTTAGAGAGAATTGGTCAAATTGCAAAAAAATTAAAAAAGAAAGTTTCAGTGGCTTTCCGAATGAATCCCAACGTGAGCCCGAGTACGCATCCTTATATCACTACAGGGTTTCGCGAAAATAAATTTGGTATGGACACATCGTTTTTGCCGGAGTTGCGAGGTCTTTTAACCAAATACAAAAAATATATTGTACTTAAAGGTTTGACGATTCATATAGGATCGCAGCTCTTAGAGTTAAACTCTCTGAAAGATGCAATTCAAAAAACCATTCCAATTTATCTGGATTTTAAAAACTCAGGATACCCTTTGGAAACTTTTGATATTGGTGGTGGAGTCGGGATTCCCTACGATGGCAAGGATTCAGTTGAATTAAAGTCCTACGGTAAAATGGTGTTGGATTTGTTAAGGCCGTTAGGTTGTAGAATTCTAACAGAACCGGGGAGAGTCCTCGTTGCAGAATTTGGAGTTCTATTAACTGAAATTCAGTATATTAAAAAATCTCCTTACAAAACTTTCGCAATTGTAAACTCTGGGATGAATCATCTTATACGGCCATCACTTTATGAAGCTGTTCATAGAATTTTTCCAGTGAATAATCAGCAGGGAAGCGAAGAAAACTCTGAGCTATATGATATCGTTGGGCCAATTTGTGAATCCTCGGACTTTCTAGGAAAGGATCGTTACCTTCCAAAATTAAAACAAGGAGATATTTTGGCGATTCTAGATGCGGGAGCCTATGGATATTCTATGGCCTCTTTTTACAATCACCATAAGCTTCCCAAAGAAGTTGTTATCACAAAAAAGCAAGTGAAGGCTTTAAAAAAGCCTTCACTTCCAAAATATCTTTATTGAATTAATATTACTGGAGCACGGTACCGTTACCGCCGTTCCTGCCAGAGCCGCCTGATGATCCACCAGATCCACCTGATCCCCCAGATGATCCACCGACACCGCCGGTGTTACCGCCGCCGCCTGTATTTCCACCACCATCCAGGACATTTGGTTTAAATGTTGCTTTAGCGGTCATAGTGCGAACTTCTCCAGTCGTTTTATGTCTAGCCGTGATCGTGGCATTCCAAACAAGTGGTGACCCGCTATACGTGCGGTATGTCGTTGTACAATAATTTTGCCATCCAGCTACAGTCATAGGAGAGCATCCTGATCCAGTGAAGGTCCACTGATCCATGTTGTTTATTCTAGCTCTACCGTCAGCATCGAAGTAGTCAGCAATATAGAATGTAGCATCTACCTCTCTTGAGCTTCCCATATAAAGGTCGCCAGTCCACTCACACCATCCGTATCCACCGTTTACAGTTGGAGGGCGTGGAGACCAATTTGAACTCTTGAGTCCAAATGCGCAACTTCCGTGTGAGAAAAGTTGTCGAGTGGCACTACAGCTTGCATTGGATCCTCCACCTGAACCCGAGCAAGTCCAAGTGTAATTTGAAGTTCCAGTCGTTACAGCGGACGCAGCACCTTTAGAGCACAAGTTTGAAGTGGGAGTATTTTGGAAGAGTCCGCCATTTGCAGACCCGCAAACACCGTTTACAGGACAAGCTGCCACAGAACAAGTTTGTTGAGTAAATGAACCGCTCAGAGACCCATCAGTACACTTCCTATCTTGTACTGCGCATGTTTGACCGCAAGCCACCTGCGAAGCTTGGTAAGCTTTTACAATACCATTATGGGCAATTGCTCCGCCCCATGGTAAAGCGCAGGAGTTACAAGCTCGTGCATTACAGCTTTGTGAAGTTGATGGCTTTGCCCCAACGTTGGCCGTACATAATGAATCAGCAACAGTTGCTCCATCACCTCTTCGACAAGTTACACTTCTAGTTTGCGTACCTGAAGTACCGCAAGCCGTTGCACTACAAGCACTCCAGTTACCTACATTCCAAGTGTAAGAACAAGTTGCTACAGCACACACTGCTCTATTGAATGTTGTATTGCCGTTCAGGACGCCGTTATTACAAGTTCTATTTTGACCAGCACAAGTCTGTCCGCATGCGACCGAAGTCGACGAGAAGAATGTTCTCGACTGACCGTGTGGAACCGTGACTCCATCTAAAGTACAAGGAGCAGGGTCTCCTACCACACATGACTGATGAGTGTATGAGCCACTTAATTGACCATCGTTACACGTTCTTAGTTCGGAAACACATGATTGACCATGGTTCACTCTATTTGATTGGAACGCATCTCTTGATTGACCATGAGATATTGATCCGCCCCATGGCAATGGACATGAGTTACAAGCTCGTGCATTACAGCTTTGCGAAGTCGGAGGCTTTGCTCCCACATTAGTAGTACAAAGAGAATCCGCCACCGTCGAATTGTCATTGTTTCTGCGACAAGTTACAGTGCGAGTTTGTGTACCTGAAGTTCCGCACGCTGTTGCGCTACATGCACTCCAGTTACCTGTTACCCAAGAATAAGTTGAAGTTTGACATTGACCATTGACCATTGCTTGACCGGCAGGACACTCATTACATGCCGGTGGGTTCGTAGCACCATTCGTACAATTGTTCACGCATTGACCGTTAACAAGTGCTTGACCCGTCGGACATTGATTACATGCCGGTGGATTCGTAGCACCATTCGTACAGTTGTTCACGCACTGACCATTAACGAGTGATTGACCGACTGGACATTGGTTACACTCAGGTGGGTTCAATGCCCCGTTTGTACAAGCGACATTGGTAATGTTAATTGTATGGGTAAGTGTGGTTTGTGAACCATCTTCACTGTTAGTTACAATAACTCGTACTGTATATGTGCCTGGCTGTGTATAGATGTGTGTTACTTCGTCATCCACTGGACCGGAATAATCAGGAACTCCGTCGCCATTCATATCCCAAGTTGCATTACCTTGAAAACAAGGCTCATCGTTAACCGAGAATGGAGAAGTTTCTACTCCTACAAAGCCAGTTGTAGGGCCGTTTTTTACTGTCGGATTAGCGCAAACGTCGTTTACTAAAACTTGGAAGGCACGAGCGAGCTCGCAACCTGTTCCGTTTGAATAAATAAACGTAGCTGTTGCAAGATATTGTCCAGGACCTTCACTCGGACCATTAAATGTGTGAGTAACAGGGTTTGAGTTCGAAGTGTAAACTAGAGAATTACCTTTTGTGAATTGCCAAGCAAGTGTTGCTATCGGAGTGTCCTTTGGAGGAACAACTTCAAAGGTAATACTAGTTGGAGTGTAAATTCCTGTAGATGGATTCATCTGAATCGTTCCACAAGATTGTTGTCCGACGGCGTTGTTTGGATTAGTTGCGAATTTTACCTTGCCGCAGTTTTGAAACGATACCAAAGTGACAAGTGACATCCCGACTAGAGAATAAAATGAATATTTGCGAACATCATGAGTTAAAAACAGCAATAGCTTTTTCATTTTAATACACCTCTCCCTCTAGAAGTAACTATCGGATTAAAAAAGTCTAAACTTGAGACGAAATTTAATGAATAACTTAAATAAGTTAGCTTATAAACCAGCTCAAATTCGCTAAGGGATATTTGATCTCAAAATAACGAGACCTAGGCCTCTAATGTGAAATAGATTTCTTTTAAGGATTTGAGTGCTACGATCCACTCACTTTGTGGGACGTTTGGATGGTCGGTATGAAGAGCCATTAAAAGGTTCTTTTTCAACATTTTACCATCTTGAAGCTGGTCGATGATGGCAGCATGATAAATGTTTCCTTTGAGGAAGGTGAGATCCTTAGAAGTAGGACTCTTTGAAACCAGTAATAGAGTTCGCGATTTTTTGGGAAGAACTTTTTTACTCCACCCTTTGTTTAGCGTACAAACAAATCCATGGACGTCATACTCATGGCGAATTGCTTGAGCAATCGGATTGAGATAAATCTCTGTCGTTGTTTGACTGTAAGGTACCAGAGAGGTCGTGGATTCATCTGACTGCAACTGATATTTTACATATTCATAATCCATTAGCTCAATGACGTATTCAGGAGCCTTGTGATCAGATGAAAATTTTTTGAGATAGAGAGGGAAGTAGAGAATGCTCTCTAGAGGGTTTTCAAGATTGATTGGTACTTCTCGAAAATATGAGGGAAGTGTGGTTTTGAAAAAAGCTTCCCCCATAATTTGATAGGACAATGGTGCTATTTTCTGAATCATCAGAATATGTTTGCTAAAACTTTCTTTTTTAGACTCAGGATTAAGTTTGTTCTTAATCCTCGAAAATAGCTCACCACTAATCAAGGGACACCTCTTGAGTTAAGCTTCGTGCTTATCATCACAACCGCAGTCTTTTCCACCTTTTTTGTGCTTATGTGCCTCTTTTTTACTTTCTTTATTCTTATCGCATCCGCAATCTTTACATTTGCAATCTTTGCCAGACTTTTCACAAGCGCAGCCTTCGGCCTTCTGAGAGTCTTTTGCATCAGCTACAGTCGTTGATGCTGGTGCTTTGTCGCCTTTGTGAGCTTTATCGCAATCACAAGCAAAAGCTTTTTGAGATACAGAAAATACAAATAATACACCTAATAGTATGCTTAAAAACTTCATATAAACTCCTTATGGTTAGTAATTTATTGTATTAAATAGAAATAACAAAACCCAAGGAAAATTCACTTGGGCTTTGTTTTGACGCTTGGCTCTGCCGATCAATAGCCGCAATATCCGCCAATATTGAAGTTTTCCCAGAGAATTCTATTCTTCGAATCGCTCATAGCCGGGTCAGGTATCGCTCCATTGGACGTACACTTCATTGTCGCAGAAGTTCCAAGAATTACGGTTTTAGGAGGTGGATAGCGGCAAGTCGTATGAGGGTAAGGACTTGCACCTGAATACTCTTTATCAGGGACATCAACCAAGACATAGCCTAATGAAGGTGAGTGTCTTACGAGCTGTCGAGAAGTATCGTCATAATAATTATAGCAGTACATCACTTCATCTTTACCCACTGTCATTCCATTCGTCATTGGGGTGACAGCCCCTGTCTTTTTATTGTACTTAAGCGCGGAGGAAGCAATCTTTCCACCACTGAAAGGGTTAAAGCTTGCGACTTTTCCAGAAGTAAAAGCATCTCCTGTCGGATTAAAGAATCTCCAATTCAGTGGTGCAATTCTATAGTGAGTCTTTGATGAGTCATTAATCACTGCCGAACAAGTTGAAATCACATTGTCGACCTTACAAGTATCTGTATCACATGTCTTGATTGTGCAAGATGGTTTTGTAAATGCGCCAGTCAGTTTACCATCCTTACATTTTCTTTTTTGTGAAATACATTTTTCATTACAACCAACAATGGACTCTTTAAATGCTTCGATTTCTGAGTCGTGGGCAATAGCTCCTCCCCACGGAAGTTGACAGGAGTTACAAGCGCGAGCTGAACATGTTTTCTTGTCCTCAGGTTTTGGACTGCTACACGATGAGTCTGCAACATACGATCCATCACTTCTTTGACATTTCACAGATCGAGTTTGAAC
>JAEYZS010000262.1 GCA_023427925.1 Pseudomonadota bacterium
GATGAATCCATCATTTCATATAATTTCTGTGTTGGGCGGTAAAGGAGGCGTTGGAAAAAGTGTTTTTTCAGCAAACCTCGCATTGGCATTTTTGCGTGAATTAAAAAGCAGGGTTCTGCTTATCGACCTTGACGCCGAATCTTGTGGAGATCAAAACGTAATCCTTGGGCTCAAGCCACTCAAGACAATGTCCGAAATTGCTTCATTTAACGGTCAGATCAATGCACAAACTGTATCAACACTTGTAACCAAACATCCATCTGGGCTTGGGTTCATTGGCGCTGTGAAATCAGCCATGGAAAAATTAAGCGTTCCGCCGGAACTAATGGAAAAGCCTTTAAACTCCTTGGGAGCAATTTTCCCATATATCATTCTCGATCTCGGATGTCATATTGGCGATTTACAAATGAAGGCTTTAGAAAAAAGCTCCGCAGTCATTGTTGTCTCTACACCGGAAATACTTGCCGCTAACCAATCTCTCAAGCTCATGAACCAACTGATCGCCAGCACTTTACCGACCGATCTCTTTCAAATAGTATTGAATAAATTTGGGCCTGGAGCACTTTCTCCTCAGGTTCTATCTCAAACATTTAAGAAAAATATTCTTGGAGTAATCCCTCAGGATGACAATGCTTCGAGTGCCGCACTTCAAACAGGTTCGCCAGTTGTTATTGCTCAACCACAATCTCAGATCGCTCAAGCTTATCACGAGCTGACTCGCAAACTGACTTCGAATAATTTTTTAAATCGCTTGCAACAAATGCAACGACCCACAGGAATAAAAGCACCTCAAACCGTTACTTCCAAAGTAGGGCCGACAGGTGCGCCAACCACTCATACTGATAAGCGAAACAATCCGAGAAATTTATTGAAAGAACAAATTCATAGAGAGCTAATAAATACTATGAACCTCAAAAAAGGTATCACCGAAACCAAGGGCGACGCCGAAAAAGAAAGGCAGCTCTTCTCGAAAACCCAACAAGTTATTTCACAACTTGTTGATAAGATGCAACCCGGATTATCAAGAGACGAAAGATCTCAAATTATTAAAGAAGTCTTAGATGAAGCTCTGGGACTTGGACCACTTGAGACACTTCTCGCTGAGGATTCGGTGACTGAAATCATGGTTAATGGTGCCGATAGAATTTTCGTCGAAAGAAGTGGAAAAATCACATTAAGCCCAGTGACATTTACCTCCAATCTTCATTTAAGAAACGTGATTGAAAGAATTGTCACCCCATTGGGCCGTAGGATTGATGAGAAAACTCCTTATGTAGATGCGCGACTAAAAGACGGAAGCCGGGTCAACGCTGTCATTGAACCTATCGCAATTGATGGCCCATCGCTTACGATTAGAAAGTTCGCAAAAAAACCTGTGACTGTAGATAACTATGTTCAATGGGGTTCTATGACAGAACCAATGATTGATTTCATGAGAATCTGTGTTGAAAATGGACTCAATATAATTATCTCAGGTGGTACCGGATCAGGTAAGACAACTCTTTTAAATGTCATGTCGAGCTTTATTCCTTCGACAGAAAGAATAGTAACTGTGGAAGATGCAGCCGAGCTCCAACTTAAACAGGAACACGTTGTGCGACTTGAAACTCGTCCCGCTAATATGGAAGGAACAGGTTCCGTTACAATTCGTGATCTCGTTAGGAACTCACTCAGAATGAGGCCTGATCGTATTGTTGTTGGTGAGTGTCGCGGAGGCGAAGCTTTGGATATGTTATCTGCGATGAACACCGGTCACGATGGTTCAATGACTACCATTCACGCGAACTCTCCGCGAGAAGCTATCGGAAGACTTGAAACGCTTTGTTTAATGGCAGGAATGGATTTACCGGCAAAAGCCATTCGTGAACAAATCGCCGGTGCCGTGGATCTGATTGTGCAGATTTCAAGGCTCTCTGATGGTTCTAGAAAAATTTTGAGCATTACCGAAGTAGCGGGAATGCAAGGCGAGACTGTCACGTTACAAGAAATTTTCAAATTCAAAGAAGAAGGTTTTGACAAAAACAGAAGAATTATCGGTCAGTTCCAAGCCACAGGCCTCATTCCAACATTCATTGAAGAGTTTGAAAGAAAAGGTCTAAAGATTCCAAGAACACTCTTCAGTAACGATATGGGAATGGGATTAAAAAAAGTTTCTGGAGGTAAACCGTGAGCTTCCTTGGAAACGAATTTGTTTTTATAATTTTGATGGGGATACTTGTTTTTATTGCCTCCTTTTTATTCTCAGACAGAATACTGAGCTTTCTCTATGACAAGAGCTTGGGAAGTCGACAATACGTACTCGACAAACTCGAAATGATGTTCGTTGATACGAATCCACGAAAAGTCACAGTCACTATGCTGCTCATGAGCTTTGGCTTGGGCTTTTTAGTTTTTATTGCAGTTTTCCCAAATTTAATTGTTGGTTTCATATTAGGCTCCGTTGTGACAATGGCAGGATGGCAAATTACTAAGTACTTAGTCGATTATCTTTTTGAAAAGAGATGTTCTAAGCTAGTCGATCAACTTGTGGATGGATTAACAATCATGTCAAACGGAATCCGAGCAGGCTTAGGTATTACTCAATCCATGGAAAGAGTCGTGGACAACATGCCAAGTCCGATCAAACAAGAATTTGGTCTTGTTCTGTCTCAAATAAAACTTGGTCTCAGCGTCGAAGAAGCTTTATCAAATTTTGGAAACCGTGTTCCAGTTGCCGACGTTCAAATGTTTGTAACTGCTATTAATATTTTAAAAGAAACTGGTGGAAACTTGGCAGAAACTTTCTCAACCATGGTGGACTCTCTAAGAGAAAGACAAAAAATTCATAAAAAAATCGAGGCACTCACCGCTCAAGGAGTCACTCAAGGGGTCATCATCACGATGGTTCCTTTTATTCTCCTTGTCGTATTCGCAGTGGTCGATCCGAGCTTTGTGAAACCGTTATTTACAACTACTCTTGGGGTTATATTTCTTATTGTGATGTTAGGCCTCCAAATCATCGGCGGGCTCATGATAAGAAAGATTGTTAAAATTAAAGTATAAAAGCCATTCTAGTCCAAGGTCGAATGGCTATTATAAATGGAAAACTGTAAAATTAGAGTACTGGGAGACATAGTAAAATGAAGCAATTATTCGCAGCAATTATCTTGATGGTATCAATCAGTTCTTATGCTCTAGTTGATATGCAAAACGCTAACTTTACAGAAACTTGGATTGACTTGGAAATTCCAGATTCTGGATACAATTTAAAGGTTGAAAGAGCTTATAACTCGCGAACTTTGCATAATGGTATTTTTGGATTTGGTTGGTGTTCGAACTTTGAAACGAGTTTGGATATTTTAGCTGACGGACGAATCAAAAGAGTGCAGTGTGGAGCGGGTCAAGAAATCACTTATGCTCCAAAGTCTTTTGATAAAAAAGATGTAGAGCAAGGTATTAATAATATTCTAGCTGCAATCAGAAAAGAAAAGCCTTCTATTACTCCTCGTGAAATTCAAACACTTACTCAAAAACTAAAAGAAGATACTACCTTTAGAGACAGTGAAACTCAAAGACTTGGTGTTAAACGACCTGTGAAAGAGGGCACTGTTTTTTATGCCGAAGGCAACTCAGCAGAAAAAATCGTTCTTAGAAAGGGCTTTTATGTTCGAGACCTAGTAGATGGAAGCTCTGAACGCTTCAACGCTGACGGCCAGCTCACTTATCTTTATGACAAAAATCAAAATTACTTAAAGCTCGAATACACAAAGAAAGCTTTAACAACAATGGTAACAAGCTCAGGCAGAAGACTTTCGCTCCAATACACTCCAAATGGCAAGATAAGAGAAATCCGAGGGCCAAGTGGTCTTAAAACCGAGTACAAATACGAAAAGCTAAATGATCTTGTATACGCTAAAAATGCGAAAAACGAAGTTACAACTTATACTTACGATGCCCTTCACAACATTACAAAGATCTCGTATCCAGACAAAACAAGCAAAATTCTTAAATACAACCAGGATAAAGACTGGGTCGTTGAGCTTAAAGATAGAAATAACTGTGTAGAAAAATATGACTACACTGTATCTAAATCTGATCCAAAAAATAATTATTTTTCACATGTTGAAAAAAAATGTGATGGTAAAGTTGTAAACAAAAGTAAATACGGTTTTTGGTTTAAAAATAGAAGGAACTCATCTGGTGCCTATTTGGCTAGACTTGAAATCGACAACAACGGTACAAAGTCAGACATTGAGTATCACGATGTCTTCGAAAAGCCGATTTCAATCAAAACTAAAAACGAACTAACGAGATATTCGTATTATTCAAATGGCCTTTTAAAGCAAAAAACAGTGAATAAACAAGTAATTAATTTCAAATATAATAACCAAAACAAGGTCTCCGAAGTGTCTGAAAGTGGTAAGGGGACAACGAAATTCACTTACGATAAACTTGGCAACCTGACTTTCGCTTCAAATAGCGGCGGTCAAAGCGTAAAGCTTGAGTACGATACAAAAGGAAGAATTGTGAGAATCTTTGACCAGGCAAAAAGACTCATTCGTATCGAATACGATGAGCGCTTCAGTAAGCCTAAAATTGTAGAACGTCCAGGCGTAGGTAAAATCGTAGTCACTTACGAAAAAGATGGTACAATTGCAAAGGCACGCAGCCAAGACGACGACCCTACTGTTGCAGTTCAAGTGGCAAGTGCATTTAATAACTTAATCGATATCATTACCCCTGCGGGCGTAAATATAGGATTATAAATGAAGATTTTATTCTTAACTTTCTTAATGGTCACTTTGATAGGGTCATTCGCACAGGCGAACAGCTCAAATGAAGGAGCTGTTCAAGTCGACTGCGACCAAACTCCGCCTGGCGCTACCTGCCCAGTACCGAATAGCTCCAAAGTAGGGCTTTTCGCTAGCACCAACCCCCCTGTAACTTCGTCTGATAAGGGAAGCTCCAGCAGTCAAGGTAACCAATAAGGCTTTTCAACTGTCAAAAGCTTAGACAATCTCAACTTGAGATAGGGGTCTAAGTTATTGATTTTACTATATATAAATTTAGCTCCGTCCCCCAAATGGTGGCATAGGGGTTGCTTTAATAGAGGTTATGGAGGCTCTTATGAAAACAGCTTTTATTATTATGGTAGTCGCACTATTTGCAGGGAATGCATTTGCCAAGGAAGTTTGTAACGGTAATGGAACCAAAACAAGCAGATTTGCTTCAAGTAACCCTGCTCCGACAGATTCATCTACCAAGTCTTCGGGTTCTGCTCGAAACTAAAACGAGTTTTACAAATCAATGGAAAATCGGAAGATCTATTCAAGATCTTCTGATTCTTCGTTTTCTGAATAAGAATTCTCTTTCTTTTGCTCTTGTTCTTTTTGGAAGGCAAGACTTCTTTTTAACTCAACCAACTTTCTTTTTCCTGGTGCATTTTCAGATCTAAATTGTTGAGTAACAACAGAGTCGATAGATTCTACTACTTTTCTATAAAGATTTTTTGCGACAACAAAACCACCATCTGCAACTTGTCTGATCGGCTCCATAATGCTTGACTGTCGGATAAAGTTTTCTGCCTTGTTTTCAAGTGTTTCTTGTCCAATATTGAT
>JAEYZS010000291.1 GCA_023427925.1 Pseudomonadota bacterium
AATGAATATATAGATGCCCTCTCCCAGTCACTCTCAGCGGCATATTGGTACACTCTCAAGGAAAGTGACGGCTTGCTCAAAGGCTTTATCATGAGAGCTGCAGGAAGCTCTTTAATGGTTTCCAAAAATAGCAATCCAAATCCTAATAATATCGCAGGTCGAAACAATGGGATTTCGACTCTGAGAAAACCTTTTAAGCGAGACCCTAAGGTCTGGGCTGCTTCTGTATAGCTTTTATCTATATGGCGATACTGATCTCCCAATCCCCTTAGCATAAGCCCTCCGAACTTAGAAAAGTAAAGGAGCATAAGCATGGTCATCAAAATAAAACTTCCAGCACTTAAAAAGGTTTCTCCTAAAATATTTGAGGCAAATAAATAATATCCGACAGCAAGTAACGTACCTGGCAACCCATAACCTAATAGAAAAATATTAATCCAGGATTTCCCTTTCCACGAAAAGAAGAGCGCAATCATTCCCAGACCCACAAAAGTGCACGAAAGGCCACCTATCACAAATGTTGATAGCAAAGAGTCCATCCATGGCAATTCCCACCACAAATTGAATGATCTTCCATGAAAAAATAAAATCCCAATTGGTAAAGCATTAAATATTCCAATCCCCAAAGTCGTAGCTCCTATGAGAAGAATTTTGGAGGATGTGGGTATAGGAAAAATCCTTCTCAGTGATGGAAAATGCGAAACGGAAGTATTCAGTACGGGGCGCTTATAGGTACGTGATCCGAGTAACAAAATGATGCAGATGAAAAGTAAGAACAAACTTATAACGGAAGCTCCGCCAAAAGAAAATAACGCTCCCCATGATTTATAAAGTAAACGAGAAAGAGTGTTGATTCCAAAAAAATCAACAAAGCCGAAGTCCGCCGACGCCTCTAAGGCCACGAGCAATCCTCCACCAAAAGCCCATGGAAATATTATGGGAAGAATTACTCTACTGATAGTCTCTTGGAGTCCGCTGCCTAAACTAACACTGGCTTCAATCAAAGTTGTGATTTGAGATTTAATCCCAGCAAGAACTGAAAAATAAACATAAGGAGATGCAACAATTCCATAAATGAATACAGATATTGGCAAAGTTCGAGGCTCAAATGTTGCCGATTCACCAAACCACCGAACGAGCAGGGTCTGCAATGGCCCCGAGTAATCCACAAAAGACAAAAATAAAAAGCCCATGACATAAGTTGGTACGGCTAATAGCAAAGACATGGAGACAGTATAAATAAAAGTTTTTTTTGCAAATAAGCTTATTAAGGCCCAACTCGTTCCAACAATGATAGCTACGGTCGCACTACCTAAAGAGAAGACCAATGTACTGACTACACTGGGCAATAAGAGATGGGAGCTCAAATGCTCCCAGACATCTTGTTCAACAGATTTTGCTTCGAAGGCTAACTGAAAGATCGGCCCTAGAAGAATGACCAGACAGATTGCTCCAAAAACCCACTTCAGTGCTCGGCTCATTGATATCCGACAGCATCCATCAACATAACGGCTTGCTTTTGCCGCTTGCCTGCTACTGAGAGATTCATTTCATCCGGTTTGAACGTTCCGAAGTTTTTAAGAATTGGATTCAAAGTGATTTTTTCAACCACTGGAAATTCAAGATTCATTTCAGATAATAGTGTTTGAGCTTCTGGTTGCACTGACCACTCGATAAACTTTTGCGCTAAAGCTTTTTTCTTTGAGGATTTTGTTACTCCAATTCCAGAAATATTCACGTGTGCACCAGATGTCTTTTGGTTTGGCCAAAATATTTTTGCTGGAAATTTTGGATTATCTTTAATTACCTTTCCTAAGTAATAGCTGTTTACTATTCCCAGTTGGCATGGCCCGTTTTCAAGAGCTTTAATTAAAGATGTATCATCCGAAAAGACTTTAGCGCCAAGATTATTAACCCAACCTTGGACTACAGATTTAGTCTTTTCCTCGCCAAGCCTTTCGATCAACATCGCAACTAGTGATTGATTATAAACCTTGCTCGATGACCTTAAACACAGTTTTCCTTTCCATTTTGGATCAGCAAGATCCTCGTATGTCGAAAGTTCCGACGGCTTAATTTTGTTTGGATTATAAACAATTGCTCTTACTCTACGAGTCACACCAAACCATTGATTCGACGGATCTTTGAGCGAAGAGGACAGGTTTGAATCCAGCAGCTCACTTTTAACCGGACTCAGTAGTCCTAAGTCCGCAGCTCTCCACAAATTCCCCGCATCTACGACCAACAACAGATCAGCAGGACTCTTATTTCCTTCGCGTTTAAGTTTCTCAAGGAGAGGTCCTTCTGAATCGTAGACAACCTTTACTTTATTTCCGGAATTGGCTTCGTAAGCTTTGATGAGGGGTTCTAATAATTGCTCTTTTCGAGTTGAATATATCGTAAGTTCTTCGGCCCAAACCGAAGACGCAACAAACAAAGAAAGTACTACCAATAAGCTTTTCATTCTCAAGCCTCCTCATTTGCCTATTTTGTACTCGACAATATCCCCAATGGCTAGGACAACTAAAACCAGTTGCCCCAATGAAAACTAGGTGAGAATATAATGCCATGAACTGCCCTTGTGAATCCAATAAACCATTAGAAGCTTGCTGCGAACCCTTCATAAAAGGGTCAAGCTACCCAGAGACTGCCGAACAGCTTATGCGCTCAAGGTACACGGCCTATGTGTTAAAGGATATCCAATACATTAAAAAAACTCTCGCTAGAGAATCATTAAGCGACTTTGATGAAAAGGCCTCTATCGAATGGGCTCACAACGCTCAATGGAAAGGCCTCCAAGTTTTGTCCGTAAAAAAAGGACAATCCCAAGATACCAAAGGCACTGTAGAATTTATTGCAAAGTATAGCGATGGAAACACGACACTTGAACATCACGAAGTATCCGAATTCAGAAAGAACAACCAAGGTCATTGGGTTTTTGTCGATGGTCACGCGCATACTCACGAAGAAGGACAAGGCCATCATCATCACAAACAAGAAACTGTTGTCCGCGAGCAACCCAAAGTCGGACGAAACGATCCATGTCCATGTGGTAGCGGAAAAAAGTTTAAAAAATGCCATGGATCAAATTCTTAAATTGCAATTAACGTAACATTTGAGCTCATATTATGTAGTCTTATTCACAGACGCACAATGCACTGTATTCCTTCCATTGAACTTTGTATAAGCGGCTCCTACATACACACACTTAAAGGAGTTATAAAATGAGTTCAAAGTTACTAATAGCAATGCTAGCAATAGGTTTTACAATGGGAGCCTGCTCTGATGATGCCGAAGAAACAATCCATAATTTACGAGCGGCACCTGATCTACAGGGCTCATTTTATGACGAATGCACTTCTGCCAAATTATTGGACGCTTCCGAGCAAATCCAGCTTTCATTTGAAGGAAACAACTACACGCGTTCACAGGTTTTCTTTAGCGACCCCGAATGTACGCAGGAAATGGGACGCATAGAGTATAAAGGTGAATTTAAAGCTGGAGACGAAAGCGAGCAAACAGGAGGAACTTTAGATCTTGAGGTTTCAGAAGCTAAAATAAAAGTGACTTCTGATACTTTAGCCAAAGCTCTCAATGCCATTAACTACTGTGGTCATTCGGATTTTGCTCCGGATAAAGAAGTGACTCTTAGTGGTGCACAAACAAAAGGACTGTGTCCTTTAGAAAATGTTCCGGTAAATTTATATACGTCTTATAGATTACAAGACGAAAATTTAGTATTGAGTGACAGTGACATTACCACTATGGCAAAAGAGCCTAACGCAAGAAGCAGTGGTACTGCTCAGCGCACTTATATTAAACAATAATTATACTGAAAAATTATAAGATGCCGCCTTTAACAACTAAAGGCGGTTTTTCTTTTTACCAAGCAAAACCAAAAGTTGCTCCGTACACAAAGTCTTCTCTTGATTCGGCCTCCACTAAAGTGGGATGTGTTTTTTTGTATTCTGTTTTTGTAAATGCACCTTCAACATTCAACTGAAAGGTTCTGCCAAATTGTAGGCCAACGACGACAGATTGTTGCGACCCCTCACCTTTGAGATCCGCAGTAATTGTTGTCACCCCAGCCTCAGTTCTCTCAAGCTTTGTCTCAAGCTCCCACTCAGTCATCCATGGTCCCGCATAGAAAAGCCATCTGTCATGAGGACGAAACCCAAGCAATAGAAAATATTCATAACCGGAAAATGAAGAGTCATCTTTTACCGTCACTCCGCTAGACGTCGATTCTGAGTTGGTTAAACCACCGCCTCCAAGCCCACCTCCGCCAACAGCTAAAGAAAAGTCTCCCCTTTTGCCGAGCTTAACGGAGTTTCCTAAGATCTGATATTTGAGGCCCACACTTAGATAGCTGTTGTAATTGATAATTCCATATACATCCAGTCCTGGGATGATATTCATATCTAAGCCGGTATGAGCTCCCGTTTCGATGTTGATAACTGGATCAGAATCCGGTGTCGCGCTGTACTTGTCCTGAATTAATTCGATTTCACTTCCCCCATTCAGACCGCCTCTGACTCGCCCTTTAAAAGACCTTTCACCTTGAGACTCTGGAGTAACAAATCGCGTAGCCGGCACTTGTACAGACACAGTAGAGCAAGCACTCAATACTAAAATCAAAACACCCCATAATACAAATTTCACGTATTCCCCCTAAAAAGACAGTCTAGTCAGTATGAGTAAAAATTGGCCAGCTTAAAATAGTCCTTTCTTTCGAAGTTGGGCTTTGGTAGATATACTAACGTTAGGGAGTAGTTCCTCTGCCAGGCAGAGATGATTGGTCGACATACTGGGCAATACCCCGGTCAATCAATACAAAAATCATTCGATTGGATTTTTAAGTATGAACGAGACTAGCATAACGTTATTTATTGGCGTTGTGTGGTCTTGCGCAAAAATGCTCCAAGCCTCACAACATTAGGATGAGGGAAACTTGGAAGCCATATTAAACTCTTTTCTTATTGTAGGGATCGCCGAGATCGGCGACAAAACTCAACTCTTAGCACTGCTTTTGACTTTGAGATTTCGAAGAAAGCCGTGGCAGATTATCTCGGCAATTCTTATTGCAACCTTACTAAACCATTTCATTGCAGCCTATTTAGGCCAATTTATTTTTAGCTTTATTGATCCAAAAATCCAGCGCTGGTTACTAGTGGTTTTATTTGTCGCCTTCGGACTTTGGGCACTTGTTCCCGACGACGAAGACAATATCAAGGCAAACCACCCGTATGGGGCATTCGTCACATCGCTCGTCTGCTTCTTTTTAGCTGAGATGGGAGATAAAACACAACTTGCTACTCTGGCGTTGGGCGCCCAGTTTAAGGACTCTCTTGCAGTCACTTTCGGTACGACTCTTGGAATGTTATTTGCTAATATTCCAGTTGTTCTCTGGGGAAATGCTGTACTTAGAATTATACCGCTAAACAAAATACGAATTCTTGCCTGTATTTTGTTTTTTGCTTTTGCTATCTCAATTGCCGTATTCGGAAAATTTTAAGGCTCTTTTGAGTGAACTGTACGTTGGTCATGAGCCACAGGTCGAGAGTTTTTTCGCGTCTCAAAGACTAATTCTAGGTTTGTTAAGTTATCTAGTATATTAGTTGTTGGGTTTCACAGAATTGTAAAGTAATCTTGAGTTATAACAACGAGGTAAAATATGTCAGAAGATTTAAAAGCAGAAATTGAGAGACTAAAAGCAGAAAATGCTGCACTTAAAAAGCCCGCAAAAGGCACTCTCTCTATGAAAGTCAGCGAAAAAGGTGCGCTTTCAGTTTATGGGATGGGGAGATTTCCCGTGACTCTTTACAAAGAACAGTGGCT
>JAEYZS010000295.1 GCA_023427925.1 Pseudomonadota bacterium
AGCCATACCTTCGAGCAAAAATTTTCCATTTACAGCACGGCATGTGATCTCTGGATTGTTGATGTCTTTTTCAATGATCTCCGCGATTTTCTTTTGAGCAATCGGGCTCAAAGTAACGATGGCTGAAGCTTGTTCGCCATATTGACTGACAACGCTCATGATTCTGTTCATATCACGAGGAAGCAGAATTTCTCCATCTACTACAACCTTGTTGTTAATCACTTTAATCGAAATACCTTCAATTTCCCCAAGTAAGTTTTTGATTTCACGAGCAACATTTTCAAGCCGGCTCTTTTTAACTGTGATAACGAACTCGGAAACAACTCGCCCTCTGCCGTCTAAAATCGTAAGAGTCCCGATACCTTCATTCGTAGGCTCGAATCGAAGCGTTTTAGTTTCTTTTGACAAAGATAGTTTTGTTACTTTTTTAAAGTCACCTTTAAATGTTGGTTGATCGGGGATAAAGGCAAGCTTTTCATCGAAAGTTAAACCTGCTGTTAAGTTTAAGAATTTTTTGTTCTTATCCTTTTTTTCTTGAGTGTATCCAACCTCCGATACCCCAAGAGCCAAACATAAAATAAGAGTATATATTATATTTTTCATTATCTAACCTCTATGAATGAGCCTTTTCGCTTCGGCGGTAATGAAGCGGGAAGTCTCGGGGTTGGTGTCGGTTTCGATACAACTGGGCGCAAAGGCTGTTCCGGTGGTTTAAATTGTACGGCAGTTCTGCCTAATATCGAGTTTGCATCTGCGCCGCTGGTCGGAGAAACAATTCGGTCGTTTGGATTTCTAAGCGAGATAAAAATACTTCCTGGAGAAGCAGTTTGTAGGTACACAAGATTCTGTGCCTCTTGCGGCGTTGCCTCGACTGTAATTGTTTGAAAAGATGTATCTCCGTTTAAGTTTCTAAATACAGCGTCGTTTGTAAAACTATTCTTTTCAAGCAAACGTGGAATGTTATTAGTAATTTTAGGGCCAGTCGCAAGAATAACTACATCTTGCATAATTGTTCTAACTTCAGTTGATTTGCTTGGACCTTGTCCTATTTCAACACTTGCCAAAATATCAATTCTGTCTCCGGGCTGAACTAACTTGGAAACACCGCGAGCCTCGTCGACTTGGATCGAAACTGCACGCTTACCGGGAGCGACTTGACTTGATAAGCCCGTGTTTGCGCCCAAACTTAAAAGCTTAGTATTTAAAACTTGTTCTCCCTTTTTAAAAGGAGCTGCAGCCACTTTGTTGATTGCAAGATCAGGGTCTTCGACGGCTCCTGGCTGGATAAAGTCCACAGGAACCTCTTGATACTCAATCATCGTTTCATCGATGGTGCTCATTTCTAGAATATCTTTTGCAGCAACTAGAACTCTTTTTGAAGTGCCATATCGCTTATCGTATTCAGCTTTTTTCTCTTGTGAATAACTATAGATTAAGAACATAGCAAAAACGCCAAGTCCTATGGATATCCACAATGTTCTAGTCGGATTCGGATTCATTAGTTGCCCCCACACTTATAATCTAAGCAAACACCATAAACAGTTTTAACCCAAACTGGATTGGTGGTGCCTCGTTCAGCCCTTCTATCAAATAAATCATCTTCACTAGGAGAGTTGGTTCTGACTGCCGCAACATCTCGCCCTTTTGCTAATGTTCTTTCAGTCACGTCCCACTTTAAGTTGCCCGCGGAATCATCCATAGACTTTTCCGAAGTTACGCCATGTATTCTGATCCCATGTTTTGCAAAATGAGAAAGATCTCTCACGACATCATCTCTAAAGTAAATCACATTTGCTCTATTTCTTATGGTTTCAAAGGTATAGGCGCGAGCAGAAATAGAATTCAGAATGCCAGTATGAATGACACCAAATGTGCCAATACAATAGGTCATAAACACAATGAAAATTGAAAGGAGTAGAGTCGCCTCTATCGTCGCAATTCCTTTTTCAGAATGTTTAAAACTCTTAGTTCTTTTCATTTAACACCCATTATCATCAAAGCTTACATATTCTGTTGATACGTCTCCGGTTGGTATTGTGTAACCCAGAGCCATAATCGCATTAAATCTGTCGTTTACGACGTTCATGCATTCTTCCATGGATGGTTCTCTTCCTAAAAAAGATGTCATGTACGTTACGAATGGATTTTCACCCTCCGTAGACCCGAAGATTGGTATATTTTGGTTTAGTAATCCTACGACGACTTTTGTTCGAACACCGGTAAGAATATCTTTTCCATCACTTCCACCGTAGGTTTCACTATTGTCTCCGATATTATCGACTGAAATATCAAACCATTCTTTTTTAAGTAATTTTCGGAAGGAACCTGTCATTGAAAGTTCATCAAATTTTTGTTGTGCGAGATCTTGTTGGTGCTTCTCGCTTAAGTGTCCGGCAAAATAGGCTCGTGAACTGCTATAGGTTAAGTATTGAATACCTTCCACAACAGAGAGTGAAAATGAAAACACCCCGAGTAGGAACGTCATCGAGAGCACCAGTACAAGTGCAAATATAAAATCTAATGTCAGTGCACCAGATTGATTATTCATTCGCTCTCTCCTAATAGAGTACGATGTCTATTGAGTAATCCAGGATGACTTGCTCGAGCTTTCTTTGGCTCCTCCCAAACTCCGGACTCAATCATTCCTGCCACAAGCTCCCAAGGCTTTTGTACAAAGCTACCGAGAGTGTTGTTTGCAACCAATAAATTTTTTGCACCCAAGGCAATTCCTGCAAATATAACTGAAAGAAGTATATATTCGATGGCGATTTGTCCGCCTTGGTCTTTTAACCTGTTTTTTAAGTGACGAGTAGAGCTCATAAAACCCTCCCGTAACTGACATATATTGTATAAGAAACCCATCCGGCTAAGAGTGCCACGGTGTATGGAATCTGGTGTAACGTATGACGTTCTGGTTTTTGGAATTTTATGATTTTGATAAAGTTACTCAACAAGACATCGCCTTGTTTGTTGAAGATCGCCCGTATAATTCCTAGTACGCTTCCCCAAACGAGGGAGGCAAGGAAAGTAAAAAGAACTGCATCTGTGTTTGTCGAAAATCCAAAGACAGCAAAGATTTTAATATCTCCTCCACCCATGGCTTTCATCAAATAAAGAGGAAGGGTAAGAACAAAAGCCATAACAAGGCCAGCTCCACCTTCGAGCAGAATTTCTTTATTTCCGAAGATAAGATGATTGGCCAAAATAATAAGAAAGCTTGCAACGATAAACACGTTGTAAACCTTTTTATATTTTATGTCTGTTAGGCATGCTGCCAATAACAAAACTGTAGGCATTATCATCCTTTTATTGCTTTCTTCCCCACGTTACCGGATTTGGTTTTGACTGTGAGATCACAGTAAAGCCAGCTCCGGTCTCGAGTTGTTTTTCTATTCTCATTCCTAATTTTGGACCCGCTTCATCAAACGTTCTTGTTGGAGTTTTAAAAACTCCAACAATTACGATCATCAGCAGTGTAAGTAGAACAACAAGTTCTGTTGTCATATTACTCCAAATTAAGGTTTAACTTGATCCATCGCACTTTGTAGATCTTGTACTTTACCCATTACTGCATTTTTAATTGGTTCTTTAAAAACGATAATGATTCCAACGATCACCACGAGCAAAAGGATGTACTCAGTTGCACCTTGACCAGATTCATCTTTCCAAAGTTTTTTAAAGAAATTCGTTAGTTTTTTCATTGCTGTTTCCCCCTTGTAAAAACATAACTATCCAGTGAATTTATCGGAATAAGACAATGAATTCTTAAACTTTCAGCGCACTTACCCAAACCGTTGCAAAACCGTTGCTCCGAAAAAAGGTGAGCCGCACCTTTTGTCTAGCAGAGCGGCATTTTTGACGCAAAACTAGACAAAAGGTGCGGCTCACCTTTCTCAGAATGATTCAATATTGTTGTGGGAATTGTCGATAAAGGAGTGATGGATAAGGTATTGCTCATACTTCGTAAAAATCAAAAAGGTCAGGCGGTTTTAGAATACGTCTTGCTAATTCTTATGATTTTTATAATTGGGCTTGCGATTATGATAGGAATTTCTCGATCAACTCAAATATTTTTTAATAACTACTACGGTGAATACTTCTCTTGTTTGCTTGAAACAGGAGAGTTGCCCGCTTTGGGTTCTGACGGAATTCCTGAGACGGAGTGCGATGACTTATTTCAACCGTTCACTGTCACCGATGGAAGAAGTCCCCTTGATAACAGTCTCGATGGTGGCGGTACAAGTGGTAGTACTGATGGATCGACTGGAAATGATGAAAATCAAAACAGTTCCACAAACACTTCGGACTCCTCGGGGACGGCTTCGGGTGGCAGTGATGGATACGCAGGTGGGGCTGAATATGGAAGCGGAGGAGGCTCCTTTGGCTTTGGTTCAGGGAGAAGTCGGCAAGTACCTCTGAGTTCAGCGGACCGCGGAAGAAGCGGAAGTGATGACGATGATCTGGGTGCCCCATCCGGATTCAACAACTTTAGACAAGATGGAGGTTTGGATGATTCCAGCGGCGGTCGAACTCCCTATGTC
>JAEYZS010000301.1 GCA_023427925.1 Pseudomonadota bacterium
GCTTCTGTAAGACCTTGATAGCTGTGACAAGGAGTGCAATTCACTCTGAAAATTTCTTTGGCTTCCGCAAAAAGTGGATTTGAAACTTGGCTATAGGTGTTTGCATCATGAGTAGAAGAGTTTTCGATATCCAAGCAACCTTTAAGAGCTAACACTGAGATGACTATAATTGAAAATAAAAAACTCTTTTTCATCGCTTCCTAACTATCGAATAACCTTGCTACAAACCATCATTATAAATATGCTTTAGTGATGCGGCCACTTATTTTTGTAATTTTCTGGACCTTACTTATTCCTCAATGGGCTTCAGCTTATCCTGAGTTTATTGGTTATAAATACACTTCATGTGTGACTTGCCATTACAATGGACAAGGCAGTGGACCTCTTAACGACTATGGTCGGGCAGTATGGGCATCTGAAATTGCAGGTCGAATGTTTGCAGGAAATAAAACCGCTGAACAACTCGGAGAATCTTCTGGTTTTCTTGGCAAAAAAGAAATGTGGTGGTGGTTCAAGCCTGGCATCAAAGCCAGACAGCTGGCCTATCACGACAATGCGGGTAAGTCCAACAGCGATACGAGAACGATTCTGATGCAAGCTGAGGTGAATACAGCAATTTTATTAAAAAAGGACCAATCTCTCGCGCTCATTGGATCATTCGGATATATACCTACTCCGTATAGTGCAAAGACAAATCCAGCATCACCAAAATTCGATAATTGGATCTCGCGGGAACACTACTTGCGGTGGCAGGCTTCAGAGACGACTTGGCTTTATGCAGGAATGGTAGATAAAGTCTATGGTTTAAGAATCAGTAATCACATGGCGTTCAGCAGAAGATTCACTGGCCTTAACCAAAGCGATCAAAGTCACGGCCTAGTCTATCATTACATCAAACCAAATTGGGAATTTACAGTGAATGGATTCTTGGGAAGTCTCTATCAAAAGTCTGAACTTCGTCAGGTCGGTGGATCGATGATGTTTGAGTACGACATTGCTCAAGATTTTCGAATCGGTACATCGGCGCTGGTCTCATCAAATGACTTTATCGACATGAAGAGATTTGGAATCCACTCTAAGCGCGGTTACGGAAACGGAACTGCTATTTTATTTGAAATGGGCATAATCGATAATGCACCGAAATTTTCTACGGCGAGAATGGGTTATTATTTATTTTCAGAAGCAATGCAAAGGATTAAAAGAGGTTATCATTTCTTTATTTCTGGACAAGCATACAAAGAAGACATGAGTGGGAAATACCAAGATACTTTGAGATTCGGCGCGGGGCTATTAATGTTCCCAATGCAAAGACTAGAATTTAGATTGGAAGCCGAAAATGAAAGAAAATTAGCGAGTGATGAAGTCCAAGATGAAAAGTGGTCAATTTTAGGCCAAGTTCATTTATCAATGTAGCTAAGAAGAAAGGTGTAAGATGAAAAAAAATATTTTCATATTGTTTTTTGCTATGATTTTCATCGTACATTCTTTTGAGGTTTATGCACAAAAATCTCCTAATCGAACTAAGCGTGTTAAATCGGGTAGTGCGAAAAGCAAAGCCTCTTCTAAAGCGAGAGCAAGAGGCAAAGTGCAAAAGCCTTCGGCCACTCAGCAACCTACAACTACTAGAACAAAGCGAACTAGAACTGCAAAGGAAACAGATCGAAGCCACTTTATATTCGGTCCCAAAGTTTTACTCTGGCAGGAATCCATTCCTGCAACTCGAGGGGCAGATTCATCTGAGCTGAGAACTCAATTTTCTGGTATGGCACTCGGAGTAACCTTTAGAAAACCAACTTCTAATATAAGATGGATGCAGTCCCATTCGTTTGATGTTGCAGGGGGAGCCCTGGTTGCTAAGAGTGCGGGAACTACATTTACAGATCATCTAAAAAATCAAATGTGGTACTCTGTGACGGCGAGACCTGGTCTGGGTTATCGCACAACTTCTAATTCAGAACTTGGTTTTGGTGTGCCCCTTACATTCCGAAAAATTGATTGGCAACTCAAGGATCCTGCGCTGAAGCTTGAACGAGCATCATCCTTTTCTTATGGACTCAGTGGCACCTACGTTACTCAACTTTCGAGAAGTAGCTCATTATTGGTTGAAGTGACTCAGCATATACCGTGGAGCGCATTTGTTTGGTCGATCGGATGGAACTATAGGTTTTACTAAGTTCAAATGAAAAAATTATTTTCCTTAGACTTAAGATCGCTTGCCTTATTTCGGATTTCTTTAGCCCTTATTTTTTTATACGACATTGCAGTTCGTTTTGGACATCGAGAAGTCTTTTATACCGATGACGGAGTACTTTCTAGAGTAACTTATATTGATATGCTTCAGCTTCCGTGGAAGTTCACCCTCCTTACATTGAACGGAAGTATCGAGTTCGTAAATCTCCTCTTGGCGATTGGGATCATCGCTGGGGTTATGTTTTTATTGGGTATTCGAACAAAAATTGCAGGAATGATTTGTTGGATTCTGCTCATGACGTTTCACGAGCGCCACCCACTTATCTCTCATGGAGGAGACAATTTACTCCGCTTATTGTTCTTTTGGGGCCACTTTTTACCACTGAATGCCAAATTTTCATTTGATAGTATTTTGTCTAAATCGGAAGCTCCTAAATCAAATTTGATTTCTAGTATTTTTACATTTAGCTATATCATGCAGGTCTGCTTTGTATATATCTTCACTTCACTTTACAAATTGGACCCGAGTTGGACTAAAGATTTCACTGCAGTTTACTACACCCTTCACTTAGATATTTTTGCGAAACCCTTAGGTATATGGATTTCTCAGTTTGATATTGTAACGAAATTTCTTACGGCCATGACTATGTTGATCGAGTCTTTCGGTGTGCTTTTACTTTTTATTCCTATTAAAAATCATATTTTTAGAATGAATGCGATTATCCTGTTTATAGGCCTGCACTTCAGTATCTGGATGACTATGCAACTGGGAGTCTTTGCTCCTGCTTGTATTGCCGCCTGGCTTGCACTCCTGCCGTCAGAGTTTTGGGATATTTTACTGAGCAATGCAAAATCTAAAATGAAAAGTGCAATCATTTACTACGATAGAGATTGTGGATTTTGTTATAAGATCGCTCATCTCCTACGGATGTTTATGGGGATTTTGAATTCGGAAATTAAGCCGGCACAATCTCATCCACATATTTTTAAAATTATGGACGAGCAGAATTCATGGGTTCTTTCTTTAAATGGCAAAGAGCATACAAAATTCGATGCCATCTTGGAGCTCGTAAAGATTTCTCCAATTCGTTTGACCTTCCTGCCACTTTTCATTTTGAAACCAATTGGAAATTATTTGTATGATGTTGTTGCTGCGAATAGAGATTGGTGTGGACGCACCTTGAATGCCCTTGGGAGTTCGCAGGTGAGACTTGAGGGCGGCTGGCTTCTTAAGTCTTTGAATGCACTTCTTATAGTTACTGTATTTGCTTGGAATATTGAGGGATATGTTGGGCACAAAAGATTCGATGTCCAAAGCCCCTGGACAGAAATTGTGTTTTCTCTTCAATTAAACCAACAGTGGAATATGTTTGCTCCTTATCCAATGACAGATGACGGTTGGTATATAATCGAGGCTAAATTTTTGGATGATTCAACCTACGACATTTTAAATGACAAACCTTTTGATGTGGAAAAACCAAAGAATGTGGCGGTGACTTATGGAGATTCGAGTTGGCAAAAATATATGATGAATCTCTGGCTTGCTGAAAATATTAAACACCGAGTACTCTTTGGAAATTTTTTATGCAGAAAATGGAATCGAGAAAATTATCATAAAATAAAATCTTTTAAACTCTATTTTATGCACGAACCAACCCCGCCAATGGGTTATCCAGTGCCGGAACCTGCTCAAACACTATTGCACGAGGGTAACTGTTTTAATTAAAAGCTTTTACCATTTTCGAAATAATCTGATTTTTGTATAGGAACAAATATTACTGCAATATCTTGTGATTGTGTCATTTCATGAATTTTTGAGGTTATGATCTTTGCTGATCGTTCCTTGATTTCTTGCGACCTTTCGAACCAGTAAACCTCAGTGAATGGGTATGACGGAGAAGCTTTCCCATCAGAAAAATACTGAGTTGAAATCAGCTCAAAGGTAAAATTATCTTCCGAAGTTTCCATTGCAGTTGCCAGTTCCTTGGGTAAGGCTTTGCTAAGCATTGCAACTTGTGTGTCAGATAAAGATCTAAATCGAATGTGTGGCATACACAAATAATTATTTCATATCATCCCCGCCGTCAATACTTTGAAGCGGATTAAAATATCTTTCTGAAGATATGATTTCTTTGGTTATAGGTTACAGTCATCTCAACCATTATACTGTCGGCATGGAGAACTCCCACACAGCTAGAATGTATTGAAGTAGAGTATCCGGTAATTGTCGGGCAAACAGTTCTTCCAAGACGATCTTTAAATGTCACAATATAAGATAGCCCAGTGTTTTCACCCTCTGATGGCGCAATGGCTCCCAGGAAAGTGTAATCGTAGAGAGTATTATTATTGTTGGAAGGCGGTCTATAAAAATAAAGCTCAGCGTAGAGTTCGGGCTTTTCATTGTAAGGGTACTCAAACCAAAGCGAGCTTAAAGAATAGTTTGCTACAGTCGTGATTCTTCCACAGTTTTGGAATAACAGCGTGGTAATCACGAACAAGGCTAGGATTGTAAATATAGTCACTAATCTATTAAAACTCATGGCGACCCCAGGTTTCTTAAGTAGGTTGCGATATATTCAAGTTGTGTGTTGCTTAAGCCTTGCAATACTGGAATTCGCATCTGTGGTTGTGTTTGAATTGAACCTTTTATTTGTCCTGCCGTTCTATCACGAAGATCAGCGGCATAATGACAAGCAATACAGTTTGATGTGAAGAGAGCTCTTCCCATGGAGATTTGTCCGCTCAGAACTGGATTATCACTGTCCACTAACACGAGATTGTCTAACTTTTTTACTGTAATTGGTCCATGCGTGATTCTAACTAAACTGTGACTCTGAATTTCAAAACGAATTTTTACGGTAGCTTCCTTGTTACAGCGCAAGAAAAAATTTGAAAAGATAAAAGGATCTTGCATGATCTGGCAGACGTTTTCCGTGTCATCAAGCAATACAGCTTTAAAAGCGGACTTGTGAGCAGGCATAGGTGTTCCCGTGACTCGAAACGGAATCTGCATGTAAGGAACAAATACATCACTATTAAAAAGTGAGCTAGCCTTCCAATCATTTGCGATTACAGAGCCATGAAATACGAACAGAGCTGAAATAAATCCGATAACTCGAATCATAAAGCCTGCCAGTGATCCGAAGCGCAGACGGCATAGATTGCTGCTTTCCAGGCTTTCGTTAGATCGGTTTCGTATTGGAAAATTAATTCTAAACTGTCCACAATACCCGCAGATGGATTGGGACGACCTCTGTAAAATTGTGCGTAGAGGTTGATTAGCTTTTGACGGGTGACCGCAGTAGTTGAGGAAGATGAGCCATCATGAATTTTGGACAAAGCATAATTCCGCGTTGTAGTGTTTTCAACGAGTGAAGTACACAGGTTGATTATGTATCCTTGGCGGCTTGCTGTAACATTTGAAAGAATATTTGCATTCATTCCATCAACTCTATCGCCGTAAGGACATGCACGATCCGTTCGGGCTCTTGATCGACCATTATTTACGTTAAAGATTCGATAATCTTCATAGGGTGAGCATGGAGTCCCAAAGTCCGTAATCCTCGAATAAACTTGTGAACCCAGGTTGCTAGAGTCAACAGCTTCTGTTGACGGACCAAAAACATCCTTTAAAATTGACATCACATAGAAGCGATCACCAATGCTCGGCGAATATGTTGTTTCGATAATGGGCTGCTCCCAGTGATTCTGATCACCGTGATGACTAGATAGATCTATACTCGACAGAGTATGAGTGGGCGCTCCGCAGTTCTGAAATAGCCCAAGAGTGGAGAGCGTAATCACTAATATCGTAAAAAATAATTTTAATTTATTTATATATTTCATACGTTATCAGCCTTTTTAACTTTTGGTTCCCAACGTATAGTGTCTGCAGGATTCAACAACGAGAATCCGTTTGTGACGACGTCGTTAGTTCTTAACATCGAACTAATCGTACGAGCGATATCGTTGACCTTAATAGGTCGAACTTCCGCATCGAGTTGGAATGGAGCTGCAACACCCCAAGTTCCTGCATAGTTACTGCTTCCCGAGTTACGTTTGATATTTCCGATAACAAATGGTCCTTTGATCATACCAGAAATCAGGGTCGTATTTGATCCGCTGACGCCATGATCTGCCCCTGAGCCATTTGTGCGAGGTGCTCTATTGAACTCCGTTGCGATATGAATAAGCGTTTTATCCATCATTCTATTTATATTGAGCGTTCTTGTAAGCTCGTGGAGACAGCCGAGCATTGCTCTATAGTAGAGCGTATTAATAATAGTCTGTACCACATTTCCATATTCATGTTGATCGTGGGTGATCGTTCCTGATGTCGCAGAGCTTGTGAATTTAAATCTTGATATCCCAGGCATATTCGTCACAACCGTCGAAGTGAGACCCGTCGTTAATAAAATTTCCATGACTGCAAATTGCGCCGCCATATTTGCGACAGTCGTGGCACTTGTTATTCCATCTCGAAGATCTGCTATAGAAGCGAATGTGGTAGCATTACCA
>JAEYZS010000034.1 GCA_023427925.1 Pseudomonadota bacterium
CTACAGAGCTGATCTCGAAGAAGAAGAAGAAGGAAAGCCACCTCTCATAAAAGTTGAAAGCGCTCAAAATCCAGAACAAGCCTTGCGCGGCAAGAGAGTTCCAGCCAATACTGAAAAGAAAGAAAAAGAAGAGTTTAAGTCTGACGAGGAATTGGGATTGCCGGACTTTTTACGAATGATAATTATGGCAGCTATTATACTTGTCATCATCGTGTTTTTTGGTGGTCAAGTGCTGCAGTTCCAAAAGAGCAAGGATTAGGATATGAAGTTTTTAGTTGTGTTCACATTCATATTCTTGCTGATGCCAGGGGATTCTTTTGCGGCACGAGATTTTAAAGTTGAGCTGCGCACAGCTAAAAAACAAAAATCCAAAAAACAAACTGCGAAAAAGCAATCGACAAAAAAACCTTCAAAAAAAACTGCCCAAAAAAAATCTAAGAAAACAAATAAAGTCACTAAATCAAAAAAATCTACTCAACGCGGGATTGCTTCAGTGAGCAGCAAGAGCCCGGCCGAGAAAATTGCTATACTCGAAGCAAAAGCAAAAAAATCAAAACAAGACTACATTGAAATTGCCGATTTCTACACTAAGAAAAAGCATCATAAAAAAGCCATAGAAAATCTAAAATTGGCAAACAAACCACAGACAGTCGATGTCCTTGATAAACTTTCAAGAGCTTATGATTTGGCGGGAGACAAAGCCGAAGCCACACGCGCGTTGGAACTAATAAGAGTAGAGGGCAAGGCGAGCCCCGGACAACTGGTAAGGCTCGGAAACTATTACTCCGAAACAAGAAAAGAGATCAAAAGCAAAAATCCTGTCGTACTCATCTCTTCTGATCCAAAAGAGCCTCCACCAGAAGATCCGTCGAGCAAATACGCACTTTTGGCTGTTGATGTTTACAGAGAATCCATAAGTAAAGCTCCTAAATACGACAAAGCTTACGACGGACTTTATAAGCTCTACATCGATATGAAAAATAATTACGACGCGAGACTCATTGTGATAGAGGCACTCGATAAACTGCGCGAGCCAAAATATTGGCTAAATATTTCCTGTCGACTCGAAGTCGAACAAAACTATTACGATAATGCGAAAAAGATTTGTCAAAAAGCAATTCTCAAAGATTCTCAAAATCCAGACAACCATGTCTATTTAGCGCTAGCCTTTAAGAATACAGATAATCCAGATCAAGCTAGAAAAATCCTGACAAGCGCAGCAAAGCGCTACAAAAAATCCGAAGTGACACAATGGAATGCTGGCCAAATGAATTGCTCGATTCGAAATTGGGAATTGGCAACCGAGCAGTTTAAACAATGTGTGAAGGCAAACCCTGAGTCTGGGAGATGTCACTTGAACCTTGGAAAAACTCTATTCGAATTAAAAAAATATAACGACTCCCTTGAGTCTCTAATGAAGGCTTGTCCATATATCAAGGGCGTTGAAGTGGAGTTAAGACGTTTCTCTTACGATCTAGAAAAAATCGGTGACAAAAAGACAGCAACACAATTTCAAAAGTATATCGACAAGTGCTCTACTCAATGGTTTGAGTTTGCAAAGAAACACAAAGAAGTTCAAACCTATTCGCGAAACACAGATAAGTGTTTCTATCCAGATTAAACTTTTCCAAAAGCAGTTAGCAGTTTTTCATTGAGCTGTGGAATTGTACTAAAGCGTACCTTGTTGAATTTAGAAATCTCATCTGAAAATGCAGTCACATCGTTTGCCAAACCTGTAAGGTAAAGTGTGTTTTTAGCAAATACGCGTTGGCTCTTTAGGTCTAAAACTCTCAAATTCTTTTTTAAAGCCGCATCCATAATACCAAATAAGGCGGAAATGCTGTCTATTTCCGCAGCAATTAGCCCTTCGGAAATATTAATTTTATTAAGATGATAGAAAGCTTGTAGAGATTCCATATTGGTGTCATTTGTAAAAAAGCCATCTATAGCCGAAGGGTGAGACCGCAAAGTATCAAAAACATTTTTAAGATTATTACAGGTCAGAAATGCAACAAAGCTTCCTGTCGATAATGTGAATGTATCTATAAGCTTAACCTCTTTTGGAAGGTCATTTAAAAGCGGTAACGCATCTATTTCCGAGCGAAACTCGATAAGAGAAAATTCCCTATAATTTAGATTATCAGCAGAAAAGTTTTTCATTCTGTCTTCATTTATAGCCCTTTTGGGGACGCACTTCTAGTGCAAGATGAGATCGAATCCGTGAGTGTCTGGGTGCATTAATCTAGACCCCAGACATTAACCTTCAGAGTCAATTTTAATGTCATATTTTAGTTGAAACTCTAGTTTCTTCGGGCAATACAATTCATGGGGGAAAAAGGGATGATTGAAGAGGGGAAGCAGGGGAACTCCGCTACAAGTTCTAAGGGTAAGGTTAACGGAACCAATGTCATCGAGTTGAAGCCGCGCAAGGTCTTTAACTATGCGGACATCATGGATCTGCTGCCTATCGTTCATCGAATCACAAGACAGTATTCTGAAAAAGTCGCAAAGCTCATACTAAAAATCGAACATATTTCAGGCCAAGAAAAATTAATTTCAGACACTGAGGCTGAGATCAACGATCTTATTCAAGAATGGCAAGTTAAAGTCGAAAAATTAGGTGCGGTGACAAAGGGACTGTGGATCGCCGATTTTGATTCTGGGGATGGCTACTTCTGTTGGAAGTTTCCCGAGGAGCAAATTTTATATTGGCATGGATATAGAGATGGATTTTCGGGCCGTCGTCCGATAAAAGAGTATCTAGAGAAAAATATTTCACAGGACTCTTTAAATGAGAATCGCAACAGCCCAAATCAACACCCACACAGCGAACTTTGAGCAAAATTATCAAAAGATATTAGACTACGCTCAAAAAGCGAAAGATCGCCACTGCGATCTCGTGGTTTTCCCAGAGCTAACTCTCTTCGGCTATTGGCCATCTGATCTCTTAGAGAGAAAAGATCTCGTAAAAAAGCAACTCACCTATATCAACAAAATAAAAAAAAATATACCCTCAGGAATTGGCGTCTTATTCGGCGCAGTCACTTTGAACGCCAAAAAATCTGGTAAGTACTATTACAACTCGGCAATTTTTCTAGAGAAAGGGAAAAGGGAAAGGGTTTTCACAAAAGAGCTCCTTCCGAATTACGATGTATTTGAAGAAGTAAGACATTTCGAGAAAGGTGCAATCGCAAACGGGCTGTTGAAGTTTAAAGGGAAAAAACTCTTAGTCACAATTTGTGAAGACATTTGGGGGTGGCCAGAGTCTTGGACCGGAACAAGTTACCCTGAAAATCCACTCGAAAAATTAAAAAAGCTAAAGCCTGATTTCATTGTAAATTTGTCTTCTTCTCCATTTTCAGAAGGCAAGGCTCAGCGTAGAAAAAAAGTTGTATCTAAGACAGCAACATTCTTTAAAGCTTCAACAATCTATGTGAATCAGGTGGGAGCGCAAGATGAAATTATTTTTGACGGTGGAAGCCTAGCAGTTGATAAAAAAGGCAAGATTTTATCTAATAGCGTTTATTTCCAAGAAGATATAAATGTAATTGATTTTAATAAAAACGAAGGCGGAATTCGGCCAGTTTTAAAAAATGAAACTCAAAAACTAAAAGAGGCCTTAGTTTTGGGGATTCGCGACTACTGTGAAAAAAACGGATTTAAAAAAATTCACTTTGGATTGAGTGGAGGTATCGATTCCGCATTAGTGGCATGTCTAGCCTGTGAAGCTCTCGGTTCTAATCGAGTGACAGCGATTGCTCTACCAGGCCCTTATAGCTCACAAAAGAGTTTCGATTTAGCTCTACAATTAGCTCAAAACTTAAATTGTCAGTTTTTAAACGTCGACATAAACGGCATGTACAGATCTGCGGCCGAAGAGTTTGAAATCAGCTTGGGTGTAAAAGATTTCGGATTTGTTCACGAGAACCTCCAATCACGTCTTCGTGGTCTCACACTTATGGCGTACGCCAATCAAACAAATAGCCTTTTACTTACAACGGGCAACAAATCCGAATACGCTATGGGCTATGCCACTATTTATGGCGATATGTGCGGTGGACTTGCACCGCTAGGAGATCTTTTAAAGAGGCAGGTATATGAGTTGTCTGAGTACTATAACTCCCAGACAGAGATTATCCCAAATGACATTATAACTCGTCCGCCGACTGCAGAGTTAAGAGAAAACCAAAAAGATGAGGACTCTCTTCCTCCATATCCTGTTCTTGATAAATTGGTAGAAAAGTTTATTGTGAAGTGTGACCCCCCCAAAAATAAGTTCGAGAGAGATATCTTTGAGCGCATGATGGGAGCCGAGTTTAAGCGTTGGCAAGCGGCACCTATATTGAGAGTGAGTGATCATGCGTTTGGAACAGGACGTAGATATCCTATCACTTGGAAAATCTAAACAAAACGTGTAAACTAAACCTCTTTTTGGGGGATATTAGTGAAATACATCAGTTTATTTTTAATTTTAATAGGGTTAATGGGAAACCTTGGTTGTACTGCTATGGCTCCCAACTTAAAGAAACCTAAGCCCAAAGCTCTTATAGAGAAAAATAAATCGTCAAATGAGCAGTCGAGCTTTATTCCAAGTGGAACAGAAGTCATATTTCAACAGTCCCACTCATTTTCCGAAAAACAAAACTCGCTTAATATAGAGCTTTCTTCTAAAAAAAGATGCCACCTTTCGACGTCATTAGAGAGGTCTAAAAACGTAGAGCTTGCAACAAACACCGTGCTAACCGTTGTTGGTTATCGAAGTGAAACAGGTGATCTTGTTTTAACTGACTCGAACTATCAGCAATTCTATATATCATGTATGAATCGTTGGGAGCCTCAGCGGAAGGCAAGCTCTACTGAAAAATCAAACTGGAAGAAAACCTCTGTCGAGATGAAAGATCTTGATCAGATGTCAGCACTTTTTAAATTAAAATATACGCCACAATAATTAATTGCAGTTTAGCCGGCGTATCCTGATTGCACCTAATACAGAAACTCCGTCAGTCGTGTCATCTGCAGCCATAACTTTGGCGCCGCCTATGGCACTTGCGAAATGAGATTTGCAGTCAGAAACGATATTGAGCTTCCCGAGGACGTTCACGTTAGTTGCAAAACAATACCAGCCATTTGGGTTCATCAATCTGAGGGTCGTCTTCCCAAGAACATTAATATTCGGCTTTACTAATATCAAAGAAGGGGAAGCGGTTTTTTCCTCGTCTGCATCTCTAGAACCGATACCAAAAACTTTTACACCGACTTGCATAGTTTTGTTCGCACGATGACCCTTTTTAAATGGAGATGTCCCCCATGCTTCGATGCATTGATCAATCGTCTTTTGAGATGCGAAAGAAACATTACTAAATAAAAACAAAAGGACGAAAAGAATTTTCATGATGGCTCCTGATTTTTTCTAATTATATTTTTCTACTTTAAAACTGCAAGCTCTTAAGGGGTTTTTATTTTAAGTCCATGAAAAGGGCAAAGTTGGCAAGCCAATCTCTCTTGTGGCCCAAAGTTTAGATCATCGGCACGTTCCTGTTCGATCTCGTTTCGAGGGGGCAGGTCTTCAATACGTGAATGGACCAATACTCTACAGGTCCCACAGCTACCCATCCCACCACAAGAATGATCGATATCGACATTGTTCTCTAATAGTAGGTCCAAGACACAAACCTCTTCTTTTATTTCAATGTCCTGATCCAGGTTGAGCACGGTAATAAAATTTTTCATCAATTCCTTATTTAGTTAACATTTTCACTGATCTAGGCTGCTTTTGAAATTCCATCATATACTTTAAAACCTTCCTATATTTCATATAAATATTGGCCGCCATTATGCGGCGAGTAAAAGCCTGGTGGTTTTAGTCTAAAACCTTGAAAGTGGCGGCCATCAATTTTAGGTTGGCTACCATTAGTAGGAAAAATTAGGGGTGTTACAGTGAACTTTATTTCATTCGACTTAGAGACAACGGGCTTTATCGCAGGTGTTGATCAGATCACCGAAATTGCAGCAGTAAAATTCGTTGAAGGGGAGCCCTCTAGCCTATTCTCAACATTAGTAAATCCTCAAAGATCAATTCCCGAAGAAGTTCAGAAAGTAACAGGAATCACGCACGAAATGGTTGAGGGGAAGCCCACTATCGATACGCTTTTAGACTCGTTTGCTGATTTTTGTGGGGATGACATTATAGTTGCTCATAATGCGAGCTTTGACTTTCAGTTTTTAGCTGCAGATATCAAGAAATATGAAACCCGTGCGCCACGGGGATTGGTATTAGATACTCTTTCTCTTGCGAGAAAAACAATTCCAGGATTAATGAACTATAAACTTGGAACAATTGTTCAGCATTTAAAAATTAATACGGAAGTCTTTCACAGAGCTCAACATGATGCTACTTATTGCGGACACCTTTTTAGTAACATTCTAAAAAGAATGACTGTGAACGGACAACTGCCATCTATTGAAACTCTCATCGAAATAAGCGGCAAGCCTTTAAAGCTTCCTCAAGTCGAAAGAACTCACAAGCAACTCGACTTGTTGAGTTTCTAACCATTAGTCAGTAACAGTAAAATTGTTAGTATAGATCCAAGGTATCCACTTCTTGCTTCTTGGAATTGGTATTTTGGGATTCACACGCACTTCTACGCGATAAACTCCAGGGGCTGATATATTTAATGTTGTAGTCGGGGAGCTTGATTCGGAATATGTTTCACCGTCTTTTTTAACGATCACTTGAATAGGTGTTTTCATCCCAGTGGGCAACTGCACGACCAGCTCAAGTTTATCAGTGAGAAGTATTTCTGAACCTATTGGGAAGTTTTTTTCACCATCGTGCATTTCCGCGAGGAATCCTTTTGGAGAACCCAAAAAATCAAAAGACATATAAAATTGTCCATTATAAAGTGCATTGAAAAGCTTCTGCTTGTCTTTCTTATAATCACCCGTGAGCTCTGTTTCTAACAAAACGTGATTGCTCGCAAGTCCAAACGATGTTTCGTAACTAGGAAATTTGATATGCTTACTTTCAGATATTGGGACCTTTGCGTTTGTATCATGGCCAGCAAAACCTACGATTTTTTGTCTTTTGTTTAATTGATCCCACAGGCCGAGTTCGTCTTCAGGAGTAGAGAGTACATTTAAAAAGGCCAGCCCCGGATTAAATGAATATAAAAAAAGACTTAAGATTGTGCGCGGCTTGGAATGCTTCCACGTTTCTTCAAGGATGCTCTTTAGGTTCAGAATTTCGATCCCATTTAGTCCCTCAGGAAAATCGCCTTTCCACGAATAGCGAGAGTAATAAGGATGTGCCAATACTATAAAATCATTTTGAGTACGCTTTGCTTGAGAAAGAATATCGGCAAAATAAACTTGAGTTTGAGATTGTCCTGGGGGCGGTTCGTCTGATGAGCTCGCGCCGTAATAAAGCAGACGAGAGTCGAAGTAGGAATATTCACCGCCAGTTAAAACTAGCATATCTTGGAAGTAACCTTCGATGAACTCAGGACGTGTCGGTTTATTTACTTCGGTCACTATAATCCAATCGAGCTTCGCATTTTTGGCAAACTGAAGAATTTCGCTGTAGCTGCCACTGCCAGAACTGGCATTGGAGTGAACATTTGTTACGCCTCTGTAGTCGTAATACCCTTGCGGGTTAGAGGGATCGATTTCTTGCTGGATGATTCTAAATTGGAATAAGCTTAAATAGATTCCGTAAAGTAGGAAAATAAAGATAAAAATACTTAAGATTAAAAGCTTTTTCACGGATAACTAATTTTTCTAGGTTGACCCAAATTGCCGGGCACCCCTTTGTCTCTTCCGTTATGAATGATATTTACGGCACCACTATCGCTGACATTGAGGTTGATTTTTGAATCTGCCTTGATCGTGAGGTATTGCTCAGGCTTTAACTTAACTGTCCTCTCACTCTCGCCATCTTTGGAGTAACGAACTTCAACATTATCGAGAGCTTCTATAATAATTTGCTGAGGACGACTGGCGGGCTTTTTCTCTTCAGGTTTAGGTGCTGGTGGAACTGGAGCGGCGGGTGTAGTCGTAGCCGGTGTTGTTGCTGCCGATGGTGCGGGTGTCGCTGGCTTTGGAGCAGGAGCAGGTACGGGAGTTGGTGGAGCAACTACGAGCGGAGTTGGTGGAGAAGCAGTTGCTGCTGGAGCCGGTACCGGCGCCGGAGCTGGCGTTAGCTTAGTTGCTTGTGTCACGGCAGGTGCCTCGATTTTTTCTTCAGGCTTCTTTTCTGCGACAGCTTCTTTAGTTTCAGCAGGAGTTTCCTCGTTGACGTCTTCAGGAGCATTCTCAGTCACTTCAGATTCTTCTTCGTTGCCAAGGGTTTGAGACTTCACGGCCTCTTGTTGCTCTTTTGCTACTTTTGATTCTTGTTCGTACTTACTAACAACTTGTTGAATGAAGTAAATCAGAAAAATCGCTACAATTGCGGCAACTCCGTAAGCAGCTTTCTTGTACATTTCAAATTTGCTCTGAACCTCTTCGTGATCAACTTGCTCAGGGCTTTCGCCCTCAGTGATTTGCGGCTTAGGCTTTGTACTTCCTACTGTTTCTAGGAATTGTTTCATAATGGAATTAACGTCGAGTTCAAGATACCGAGCGTAGGATTGGATGAACCCTCTTAAAAAAGGTTTTGCGGGTAAATTGTCC
>JAEYZS010000056.1 GCA_023427925.1 Pseudomonadota bacterium
GAGTAACTGCAAATGACTCGATTCGAAGAACTGTCAATATCCACTCTCGAAGTCACGTACTTACCAAGATGACCTAGAAGCTGAAATTCTAGACTGGGATTGTCGCGACACTCAATCGAAATCAAAATCGGAGAAGGGCAGTTCGCAGAGATGAGTGCGTTAGCGTGCGTAACACTAAAAGTAAGTAGAAACAAAAAGAAAAGAGAACTTAAAAGCATCATAGTTACCTGGCACTTGGAGATTTAACGAGAACATACACAAAGACCTAAGAAAAATTAAGCTCAATTAAGATCTATGTTCAAAATTACAAAATGCTATTTGCGCTTTTTTCGTCTCAACCACGCGAAGAGGAAAAGTGAGCTAAACGAAAAGGCAATGATGGTTCCAAAAATGATCCGATTTCTAAGGGAATCATCTTTGGCAAGATCATTTCCGTAAACCAGGATAAGAGCCTTTATCAAAATCCAAGATTGCAAAACTGCCCAAACGTAAAAGAAGGCCTCTTTAAAAGTAAATGGTTTGGATGGTTTTTTTGGAATCTGAGAATCAGGCAGCAAGGGCAGATCGTACTGGCGCGCGACCCGAAAGGAATCGGGTTTTTGTAAGTGCTTCTTATATCCCCAATAGTCTTTTTGGAACTGAAGGACGATTTCTCTCCATTGGTGGTAGATGTCCTCAGCATCTAAGGAATCCATATTGATAAGATTTCTTAAAAAATCGTTTCGTGCTTGCTCGGTAATTTTGTCAAAATCGTTGGCCGTAAAAAATCCGTGTGTAGGAAAAAGATCGAATTCATAACGATTCAGAATTTGCTTAACGACTTCAAAGTCCTGGGGATGAAGCTGGCTCTTGGCTTCTTGGAAGAGCGGATTTTCTTGAATATTTTCACTCATATCTGACTCACAATTCATTCAAGTATATAGTTCTTCTTGAGAGTCATAATCAACAAGAATAAAATTTTTTTGCTTAAGTTGTCCCAAGCGATAATATAAGTTTGAAATGAAAAATATCGATAAGGACAAGCTTCGACTCCAGACTGGTAGACTCTCCCTTTTTGTAGGGGCCATCCTCTTATTTTTTAAATTCATTGCGTATGAGATGACAGATTCTCAAGCCATCCTTTCCGATGCACTTGAAAGCATCGTAAATGTGTTGGGAGCTATTATTGCTTTGATTGCCATCGGTATTGCAGCAAAACCCAAAGACAAGGATCATCCTTACGGGCACGGAAAAGCCGAATATTTTTCCGTGGCCTTCGAAGGCGGAGTTATTGCTTTTGCTGCAGCTCTTATTTTCTATGATTCTATCCGATCACTTATCATTGGAAATACGGTTCAAAATATTGAAATTGGTGTGTATATTACCGGTTTTGCAGGTTTGGTTAATGGACTTTTGGGTTTCTACCTGAAAAGAAAAGGAAAAAAATTAAACTCCCTTGCACTCGTTGGGAGCGGAGATCATTTGTTCTCGGATGCAATAACGAGTGTGGGCCTCATCCTTGGCCTTCTCATTGTTTATTGGACAAAGGCAAACTGGGTGGATTCGGTTATAGCCATTATTTTTGGAATTTTTCTGGCAAAGACGGGCATAGGCTTAGTATTAAAATCTTTGTCGGGACTCATGGACGCTGAAGATGAAAATGTCATTCAAAAAATAGGCAAGGTTTTTGCTCAAAAAATTTTCCCCGGTATAATTCGAATTCATTACACACGCGTGATTCGATCAGGTCGTTATCACCATATAGATGCACATGTCGTAGTACCAGAGTTTTGGGATGTGGCAAAGGCCCATCAAGAAACAGACCGATTTGAGAGATTGGTGTTTGAGTCATATCCCAACGAAGGGGAATTGCATTTCCATCTTGATCCTTGTCGTAAAGCCTATTGTGAGGTGTGTGATCTTGAGGATTGCCCAATAAGACAAAAGCCGTTCATAAAACGGCTTTCATTTACTCTTGATGAGCTGACGTCTCCAACGGAACCCGAAGAATTCTTAAAGAAACGCTCCTAAGAGTTGCCTTCAGAAGAGTCGGTTGTCTTAGTCGATTCTACGGATTCAGCAGGTTCTGTGGCTTGGGCAGTTTCTACGGATGTAGCAGATTTTGAGGGCTTTGCTTCTTTGGCCTGCGCAACTTGAGTCTCTAAAATTTCTTTTCTAAATTTTTCGATGTTTTTCATCAAAGGAGTGTTCTTAAGTTTTAACTTCGTATTGAGAACGTCTAGAGCTTTATCTGTCACCTCAGATCCGGCAAGTGGAACGATCTGGTCATTAAAAATCTTGCTATCTTTGGCCTGTTTCAAAAGAACTTTGGCTTGAGCTTCTGCGATTTTACCCGCAAACTGAAGATTCTGTATCACTTGTTCTTTAATCTGTTCTTTGTTTTGAATGGCTTCTTTAATCTGATCTAGAAACGGTTTTTTCGAGTTATTGTCTTGGCTCATTAATCCTCCCTTGGGTGAGTCTTAAATTCGGTGTCATCCTAGCACTTTACTTAGTCTAATTTCTAGGCAAATTTTATAATTCGGATCCAATTATTGATAAAAGAAGACATATTTGTTAAGCCATCTCCTATGAAACCTTCCTTTTTCCCAGCATCAAAAATTGTAAATAAGGAATACACGCTAAATCCTTATCTTTTAAAACTCCGTGAT